>NZ_JANSJC010000026.1:0-37456 GCF_047462375.1 Synechococcus sp. H55.8
AGAGCTTGGTTCTGCGTGGACGCCGCCACCCTCTCCTCCACCGCTAAGTGGGTTAAGAAGGCATTGATCTGCTCGCCACCCATCTCCTTGGGGTGTCGCTTGTTGTGAAACAAGATATATCGACGGATCCGGAGAAGATAAAATTTCTCAGTCTGGTAGGAGTAGTGCTTGACTCGGAGAGCATCACTGACCTGCTCCAAAGGTTGTTGGTGAGGGGGCGCTGGGGTTGGTGGGTAGTAGAGGCGAATAGCGAAAAATTTACATAATATAACAAATCACTGCACCCGACTGGATGCTAGGCTATCTTCAGCACTCTAAGTCATTGACGGCGGGTGAGTTCAACTGTTAGGAGTCCTTCCGACAAGGTGCCAATTATGAAAAGCAACTATGACCTGACAACAAGAGATGGCTTTCGGAGCGCAATCAAAGATCTCCGTGAAATTCCTGTTCTTGGCCAAATTTATGCTCCGTTCTTTTGGATCGCTGATAAGGTCTTCGATTTTCTAGAACCTGGGAAAGCCGTAGAGAAGCAATCGAAGGTAGCCGTTGACCTAATCAAGGCGGGCAAAGAACACGGGGCAAAGCGGATGAAAATTATGATGGATGAGCAGGCAGGCTTCCATCTAGATGTCCCCATTGAGGGGGTAAAAGTGAATGTTGGTGCTGGTAGTAAAGGAAAGGTTTTAATAGATATTGAGTACTCCTAACTCATCGCTGCAGGCGCGACGGCCCTGACGGGCCGCGGACTGAGCTCAAACGTTACCCCACTTGGGAGAACACAGATGCAGCGACAAGACCGTTTCCGCGGGTGTCTTCTCGGTCTTGCCGTTGGGGATGCTATCGGCACTACCGTTGAGTTTCGCCCACGGGGAAGCTTTACACCGCTGACGGATATGGTCGGCGGAGGTCCATTCCATCTCCGTGCAGGCCAGTGGACTGATGATACTTCGATGGCGCTTTGCCTGGCAACCAGCCTTGTTGAGTGCAACGGGTTCGACGCTCATGATCAAATGAGGCGTTATTGCAAGTGGGCCGAGACGGGTTACTTGAGCAGTACTGGGACATGCTTCGACATAGGTTCTACGACCACCTCTGCATTGCGCAGGTTTCGCCAGACAGGAAACCCCTTTGCCGGGTCAAGCGATCCGCGCTTAGCCGGCAATGGATGCATAATGCGGTTAGCGCCGATTCCTATGTTCTTCTTCCCGGACCTGCAAGCAGCAGAACGATTTGCAGCGGAGAGTTCCCGAGTTACTCACGGTGCGGCGGAATGCCTAGACGCTTGTCGTCTTTTGGCGCGGATCATTTGTCGGGCGTTATCTGGTAGCTCAAAGGATGAGGTTGCTCTGGGTGACAGCCAGACATTCGTGGGGGCCGAGAAGATCGTTGCGATTGCCCGTGGAGCCTACTGTCAAAAGCCGGAAGATGAGATACGCGGCTCCGGGTATGTGGTGGACAGTCTGGAAGCGGCGATGTGGTGTTTCGTTCGTTCCCACAGTTTTGAGGAAGCGGTTCTCATGGCGGCAAATCTAGGCGACGATGCCGACACAACCGCTGCGGTATGTGGGCAAGTGGCAGGAGCGTACTATGGTGTACAAGGAATTCCTGTCGCCTGGCTAGAACGGCTTGCGTTACATTTGGAGATTGCGGAGCTCGCTGACCGGCTGTACAGCGCGAGCAAGAAGAGAGCGGCATACCGTTATGTTGCCAGCCCTAACAGCTTGTGAGTGATGAGAAGGGATCCCATCTCGTCTACTCTTTACTCCTAGTAGAGATAAAACCGGAAGCAGTGACAGCTTAGAGATCCCCAAGCATGACGCAATCGGCAGATCGAGAAGAACTTCAGCCTTGGGAAACTTGACCTTCTAATCCCGGAAGCACTGCCAGCAAGGGAATCCCAGGAGCTATGCTGGACTGCGGTGTTAGTCATTGAAATCAGTATGCGTGCCTACTACTTACAACATGTGCCGTTTGAGGGTCTCGGCTACATAGAGTCCTGGCTCAAAGCCAAGGGATATCCGGTAACGGGCACAAAGTTTTTTGAATCGACGAGATTGCCTAGCCTGGATGAATTTGACATGCTCATCGTCATGGGCGGCCCTATGAGCGCCAATGATGAAAGGGCGTTTCCTTGGCTAGTGCAGGAGAAGGGGTTTATCCGCAATGCCATTGAGGCCGGCAAGTCGGTTTTGGGCATCTGTCTGGGGGCACAACTGATTGCCAGCGCAATGGGTAGCCGAGTGTTTCCAAATCCCGTTAAGGAAATAGGTTGGTGGCCGGTACAAGGGGTACAGCCCCCTGATGAGCTAACCTTTCGCTTCTCGCCCTCAATTGAGGTTTTCCACTGGCACGGGGAAACTTTTGAGCTGCCACCCGGTGCAATTCACCTTGCCAAGAGCGAAGGCTGTGAGAACCAGGCCTTTCAGCTTGGGCGCTCAGTGATCGGCCTCCAGTTTCACTTGGAAACCACGCCAGAAGCGGCGCAAGAGCTTGTCTCCCACTGCCGCGACGAACTGTTGCCATCTACATATGTGCAATCTGAGGCAGCCATTCTTGCAGCTCCACCCGAAAAGTACCAAGCAATAAACAGTTTGATGGGTGAGGTGCTCTCATTCTTGTGCAGTCGTGGCAGAACCGACCACTTCTAGGGGCACTTCAGCAGGGGCCGCGGTGTAGCGGGGCAATTCTTCTAGGGCCAAGTTGAGCTTGTACATCGGGTCTGAGGTGCGGTAGTTCGGCTCCAGGTGAGTCCGAAACTGTGGCGGCAGGGATCCCGTGGGGCGAAGATTCAAAAAAGTCGTCGCTTAATTTTTGATTCAGGATCCCCTGCTCGGCAGCAGTCTACTCCAATTTGCTGGCGAACAAAGGGCCGGTCGCTAGCTCGCCTGTCGGTCTCCAAGGCAAAACGCCCTGCAATTTATAGACAATAGACAAATAAACGCCCAATTCCTGCCATGACGACTTTGACGCTCAATTTAAGCCCTTTGATAACCCTGACGCGGGCGAATTTTATCCGGCTTTGTGCCGCTAATCCTGAGCTGAAGTTGGAACGCACTGCCCAAGGAGAGCTGGTCATCATGTCTCCAACCGGGGGAGAAACGGGCCACTGGAGCGCCGAGATCACCACAGATCTAACTCTTTGGAATCGGCAATCGGGCCGGGGCAAAACATTTGATTCCTCCACCGGCTTTTCTCTGCCTTCGGGCAGCGACCGCTCTCCCGATTTAGCCTGGATCCCGATTGAGAAGTGGGAAGCTTTGGATCCGGAAGCCCGTCAGGGCTTTCTGCCCTTGTGCCCCGATTTTGTGGTGGAGATCCTCTCGCCCACCGACTCTTGGACTCAAACCCAGGCCAAGATGCAGGAGTACATGGACAACGGCTGCCGGCTGGGATGGCTGCTGGATCCCAAGGGCAAGCGGGCGATGATCTACCGGGCAGGGAAGGCGCCGGAATTGCTGGAAGACCCGCAAACTCTCTCAGGGGAAGAGGTGCTACCCGGCTTTACCTTGCCCATCCGCCAGATCTGGTCTTAGCTGCATCCTGCAACGTTTAGGGCCTACGGCCCGCTAGCGGGAAGGGAACCGGCTCCTCGCAGACACAATTCAAACCTACGATGGCCCTATCTACATTGCCGATGCCGTTTGCAACACGCCCTGCCCATGGTCATTCCAAAGGAAAACATCCTCTCAGCGCTGCTTCCGGTCTTTGGGGGAATGCAGCCACCCTCCTACGAGCGAGGGAAAAGAGCCTGGGAGCGGTCAGCGCTGCGTGGCCATAACGAGACTGCAGGAAACTTCCTAGGTTAGAGTGTGTTCAGGAGTACGGGGCTGACGGGGCTCGAACCCGCAACTTCCGCCGTGACAGGGCGGTGCTCTAACCAATTGAACTACAGCCCCAATCGCTGCGAATATCTATTTTGAATCTGGATGAGGATTGTTGTCAATCATGGTGGTGAGTCTGGCAGGGCAGGCCGCAGCCCTTGTGGATAGCGCTCCGCAAAATGGGATCCCAGCAGCGGTGATGCAACAGGTGGCGGATGTGCTCACCCAGGTGGCCCAACATCTGGATCACCTGCAATACACCACCTTGCGCTATCCCGATGGCGGCTGGCTGACGGTGCGGGTGGTAGAAAAGCCCGACCAGACAGAGTCCTCGCCGGGAGGCGAACCGGTCAGCCATGTGTGGATCCCGGCTTTCGGCCACCTGGAAGACGCCCAGGCCACCCTGGCGGAGCTGAGGGAGCGAGCGCCGGAGTTGGAGACTGTGTCTTTTGGGGTTTTGGAGCTGTTGTTCTTGGCGTTGGGCTTTTCCCGGGCTGATGGCATTGTCTTTTACGACCAAGTTGGGAATCGGCAGCAGGGCAAAACCGTGGCCTGCCGAGCTCTGACAGAACAGGTCAACCAATCCCTTCGCAGAGGGGCCTCCCCGGCTTGATGACACTTATCACAAAGCCGGATCCCCGCTCTGCCACCCCCTGTCAACTCAAGATGGCCCCCTGTCGGCGGGCAAACTTCCGCAGCTTCTCGTCCATCCGTGCCCCCCGCAGATCGGCTTTGCAAAAGTTGGTAAAGCGCTTGCTCTGGTCTTCTGGATGGCGAGCCAAACGAACCCTACCGGTCACAGACCAGAGCACCGAGCTGGCCACCAAAAAAGCGATCCCAGCCGCTCCCAACGCATAAACCAAATCACCCGTGGTCAGGCGGACCAGCAAAAAGGCCAGGATACCCGAGCCCAGCAGCCCCCCTAAGCCCGCCAGGATCCCTCCCAACGTCTTGGCCGATCCAGACAGTCGACCCAAAACCTGCAGCCAATAGGGTTGAGGGGTGTTGAAGAGGATGCCGCGCAGATCCGCCCCCTGCAAGTTGGCCCCTGAGAAATCGGCTCCACGCAGATCAGCCTGGCGCAAATCGTAACCGGCTAAGTTTTGGTTGGCAAAGGACTTTCCCCGCAGATCGGCCCCCGCCATGGAAGGGATCCGCGGTGGAGTGGCCGGCTTGATCCGCCCGCCGCTGGTGATGCTGCTGGCTCGGCTCACTTGGGCGAAACCGGTGCTGCTCCCCCACTCAGAGGGGATGGCTACCGGGCTGCCGCCCGTCATTCCCCCCGCGCTGGACTGAGGGAGAGGAGTGGGCGAGAAACCGCCGGAGCGGTGCTTGGCCCAATAGCCGGAGATCACCGAGGAGCCTGGAGACAGGGGAGAGTCGGACAGCACAATGGGCTGGGAGATGGGGCCGCCTACCTTCTCCACCGGGATCCCTTGCAACGCCCGCAAAACCTCGGTAGCGGTGGCAAAGCGCTGGTTGATGGCCGGCTGCAACATGCGGTGCAAAATGGCGTCGAATTCGGGGCTGAGCTGTAGGCAATCCGACCAATCCCACTCCCCCGTCTCATGGTTATAAAACCTGGCCGGAGATTGCAACGTCATCAGGTTGATACAGGTAGCCGCCAGAGCGTAGAGATCGCTGGAGGGACCGACCGCCTGGCCGGCCACTTGCTCTGGGGGAGAAAAGCCAAGGGAGCGGATCGCAGTCACCTCCGCCGTCTGCTCCTGGGCTGGCCCCAGCTCCTTCACAGCTCCAAAGTCGATCAACACCAGCCGCTGATCCTCCTTGCGGCGAATGAGGTTGGCTGGCTTAATGTCGCGGTGAACGGTGTTGTGGCTGTGGACATAGCTGAGGATCAGCAGCACCTCCTGCATCACCTGCCGGGCCTGTGCTTCCGAAAAGGGCCCATGGCGACGCATTTCCTGCGAGAGGGTAATGCCCTGGATAAATTCCTGCACCAGGTAGAACTTGCCACCTTCCTGGAAGTGGGCGTAGAGCTTGGGGATCTGGGAATGTTCGCCGAGGCGCTCCAACACTTGGGCCTCGCGATTGAACAGCTCCTCCGCCAACTTGGCCAGTTGCGGGGATCCCTCGACCGGGCGCAACTGCTTGATCACCCGCCAAGGTTTGGAAGGCATGTCCTCATCGCGGGCCAAGAAAGTAGCGCCAAATCCCCCCTGGCCGATGCGCTTGAAGGCCCGGTAGCGGTTGCGCAGCAGAAGGGGATGGCCACAGGCGGCACAGGTGGAGGCGTCGGCCGGGTTTTCCGGTTGCAAGCAGGCAGGGTTAAGGCAGTAGCAGTTGGACATACCTTTGGGGTTACCGGCTGGCGATCCGGACAACCGACACAGAGCCGAGAACTGGACAGGCCAGTTGTGATAGATACATACAGGTTAGACCAAGGAGAAACAAATTTTGCACAACTGCCTCAGCTAGGCTGATTCTAGCGTCTGCCCCCCCTGGGGATAATCGGAGAAATCGCTTAGTTTTCCGCGGATGAGGGCGGGGGAAACAAGGTCAAGACAACAAGGGCTAGACTGCCCCGCAGGCAGAAAACTTAGAATTGATAAATACACCCATCTTGCCCTGTCATGTTTCCAGCTCTTTCCGGTGCTGCCATTCGGCAAACGTTTCTGGACTTCTACGCCCAGCGGGGCCATCAGGTGTTGCCCAGCGCTTCCCTGGTGCCGGAAGATCCGACGGTGCTGCTGACCATTGCCGGCATGTTGCCCTTTAAGCCGATCTTTTTGGGACATCGGGATCCAGAGTACCCGCGGGTTACAACCGCCCAAAAATGTGTGCGCACCAACGACATCGAGAATGTGGGGCGAACGGCACGCCACCACACCTTCTTCGAGATGCTGGGCAACTTCAGCTTCGGCGACTACTTCAAAAAAGAGGCCATTGTCTGGGCCTGGGAGCTGGTGACGGAGGTGTTCGGCCTGCCGCCGGAACGGCTGGTGGTGAGCGTCTTTCACGAAGATGAAGAGGCTTTTGCCCTCTGGCGAGATGAAGTAGGGATCCCGGCCCACCGCATCCAGCGCCTGGGAGAGGCGGACAATTTCTGGGCTGCCGGCCCCACCGGCCCTTGCGGCCCTTGTTCTGAGATCTACTACGACTTCAAGCCGGAGCTGGGGGATGAGCGGATCGATTTGGAGGATGACTCCCGCTTCCTGGAGATCTACAACCTGGTGTTCATGGAGCTGAACCGGGATAGCGAGGGTCACTTGATGCCGCTGGCCAAGCAAAACATCGACACCGGCCTGGGGTTGGAGCGGCTGGCCCAGGTGTTGCAGGGGGTGCCCAACAACTACGAGACCGACTTGATCTTTCCCATCATTCAAACGGCGGCTGGGATCGCCGGGCTGAACTACGCCAAGGCCGACCCGGAGCAGCAGATCTCCCTGAAGGTGATCGGGGATCACGCGCGGGCGGTGATGCATTTGATTGCCGATGGGGTGCTTCCTTCCAATGTGGATCGGGGCTATGTGCTGCGGCGGCTGATCCGGCGGATGGTGCGCCACGGGCGGCTCTTGGGGATCGGCGAGCCTTTTACCATTCCGGTGGTAGAGACCGCGATTCAGTTGGCCGAGGCTGCCTATCCTCAGGTGCGGGAGCGAGAAACCCTGATCAAAACCGAGCTGCAGCGGGAAGAGGAGCAATTTCTCAAGACCCTGGAGCGGGGGGAACGGCTGCTGCTGGATCTGTTTGCTGCCGTCGAATCTTCCCCTGGCAACGGCGGCTCGCCAAAGCAGATCTCCGGTGCCGACGCTTTCAAGCTCTTCGATACCTACGGCTTCCCGCTGGAGCTGACCCAAGAAATTGCCCAGGAACGCGGCTTCAGCGTGGATCTAGAGGGCTTTGAGCAAGAGATGGAGAAACAGCGGCAGCGGGCCCGCGCCGCCCACCAGACCATCGACCTGACGGCCCAGGGATCCCTGGACGAGCTGGCCGATTTTCTCAGCCAAACAGAGTTTTTGGGCTACAGCCAATCTTCTGCCCGCGGCGTGGTCGAGGCCCTGTTGGTGGAAGGAAAATCGGTGCCCCAAGTGGAGGCAGGGCAAGCGGTGCAGATTGTCTTGGATCGCACCCCTTTCTATGCCGAATCTGGCGGGCAAATCGGCGACCGTGGCTACCTCTCCGGCGACGGCTTGCTGGTGCGCGTGGAAGATGTGCAAAAGCAAGGGGATCTGTTTGTTCACTTTGGCCGGGTAGAACGCGGGATCCTGCGGGTGGGGGATCCGGTGCAAGCTCAGATCGACTTGGCCTGTCGGCGGCGCGCCCAGGCCCACCACACCGCCACCCACCTGCTGCAGGCAGCCCTGAAAAAAATTGTCGATCCCTCCATCAGCCAGGCGGGATCCCTGGTGGCCTTTGACCGGCTGCGCTTTGATTTCACCCTCTCCCGACCCGTCACCCCCGCGGAGCTGGAACAGGTTGAAAACTTGGTGAACACCTGGATTGCCGAGGCCCATGCGGCTCAGGTGGCCATCATGCCCTTAACGGAGGCCAAAGCCAAAGGAGCCGTGGCCATGTTCGGGGAAAAATACGGCGCCGAGGTGCGGGTGATCGACTTTCCGGGCGTTTCGATGGAGCTGTGTGGTGGCACCCATGTCAACAACACCGCCGAGATCGGCCTGTTTAAGATCATCGCCGAGACCGGGGTGGCTGCCGGGATCCGTCGCATCGAGGCTGTGGCCGGGCCGGCGGTGCTGGAATACCTGAACGAGCGGGACAAGGTGGTGCGGGAGCTGAGCGCCCATTTCAAGGCCAAGCCCCAGGAACTGCCGGAGCGGGTCGCCGCCCTGCAGGCGGAGCTGAAGGCCGCCCAAAAAGAGCTGGAGGAGGTGCGCAGCCAGTTGGCTTTGCTGCAGGCCGAACGTTTGTTGTCCGCGGCGGCTGCCGTCGGAGATCTCAAGATCTTGGTGGCGGAACTGGGATCCACCCCCGCCGAGGCCCTCAAAACCGCCGCCGAGCATCTGCTCCACAAGCTGGGGCAAGGGGCGGTGGTGCTGGGCTCGGTGCCGGAAGCCGGCAAGGTCAGCCTAGTGGCCGCCTTTAGCCCGGCGGTGCAGCAACTTGGCCTGAAGGCAGGCTCCTTCATCGGCGAGATCGCCAAACTCACCGGGGGGGGCGGCGGCGGACGGCCCAACTTGGCCCAAGCCGGTGGCAAGCAACCGGAGAAACTGGCAGAGGCTTTGCAGGCGGCCCAGGAACGGTTGCAAGCAGAGCTGATCGCGGCGGCGGGGCGGAGCTCTTAACTTCCTTCTCCCCCTGAGAGAGGGCGGAGGGGAGGGAAGCGGCCCGGAGCGCTCGCGGTGCGTCTCCCACCTGAACCGCTGGCGGCTGTCCGGCCAAGATCCCCTCTGTTGACAGCGCGCTTTGAGGTGAACTCAGGTGAACTTAAATGCCGTCGTAGGGAACGGTGTCTCCGTACCCAAGATGCTCCTCGTCTGATGAGGCGGTGGGCTGCTGCTCTTGTGAAGAATCTGCCGGCTCCCCCTCATCCACCAACACCAGCACCCGCACAAGTTGATTTTTGGGCAATTGTTCCTGCGCCTGCACAGGCAAAATCAGTTGACCTTGGCTGTCGGTGTGAGCCCAGAACTCGTGTGCTTTCATGCTATCTACCTGGGATGGCGGGGAAAGAAAATCTTATACCAGCTTGCCCCAGGCTCTGCCGCAGCCACGGGATCCCTACGCCAAGCTCGCAACCCAGCCCGCATCCGTTGCCGCTTCTGGGCGCGCAGAAAAGAGCCGGGGATCCTGCCATCCCAAATGGGAATGGATCGGCTTCCAATCCTTCCCAACTTGACAGTGCTTCAAGCTGCTGAGGGATCCCCACTTGGTTGTTTTGCATACATGGGCCCAATCCTCAAAAAGACGGGGCTGTAGACCCAGCTTTTGAGTAAAAATTCTTCCTGCTTACAGTCTTGATGCAAATCTTGCCTGTCGTGTCTGAGGGCTGCATCGCAAAGCTGTTAAGATCGGCTCAGCACAGCGATGCCGATCAACAAAAATGCAAGTCAAGAGATGGTTAAAAATCAGTTAAAAACTGGAAATCTCTGGGTTAAGCATTCCAAGACGCATCGGTGTCATCTTGCACTTTGGAGCTTGTTTGGCAATGGTTAAGAGTTTGTTTTCGCTGGGCCGCTCTGCCGTCCTGTTGAGTTTGGGGTTGGCCTTTGTAATGGGATCCCCAGCTTCATCGCCGGTCTTTTCTCAGAGGAGAGCCGGGGCAGAGGGTAAGGTGATCCGGCCTGCTGCCTCGACCAATTTTTACTCGCTATTTTTGGCCGAGATCATCAACGAGGGGTTGCGGGAACTAGGCTATCAGGTTGAGCCCACGCAACAGCTTCAGGTGGCTTTGGCCCATGCCGCTCTGGCCAGCAACGACGTAGATTTTCTCACGGCCCATTGGGAAAACCTGAACTACCCGATGATTGTGAACAATGGCGGTGAAGAGCGGCTGCAGCGGGTAGGGGTGTTGGTGGACAATACGGTGCAGGGTTATTTGATCGACAAAGCGACTGCAGAAGCCCATGGCATCCAAAATCTGGGGCAGTTGCGCGATCCCCAAATTGCCCGCCTCTTCGACAGCGATGGCAACGGCAAGGCCGACTTGGTGGGGTGCAACCCCGGCTGGGGCTGTGCGGCGGTTACCGAACATCACCTAAAAGTTTATGAGCTAACCGACACCGTCCAGTTTGTGCAGGGGGAATATGACGCTCTGATCGCCGACACGATCACCCGTCTGCAACAGGGGGAGCCCATCTTGGCCTATGCCTATTCCCCCCATTGGGCAGGAGCTTTCCTGAAGCCCGGCGAGAATGTTGCCTGGCTAGAGGTGCCCTTCACCAGCTTGCCGGCGGAGCAGGCGGATGTCAGCACGGTTAACACCCTCGTGGATGGCCGCAATTTGGGCTTTGCGGTAGATCGCATTCGAGTGGTGGCGCGGGCAGACTATCTGCGGGACAACCCAGTGGCGCGGCGGTGGCTGGAGCTGGTTTCCATCCCCATCGAGGATGTGAATGCTCAGCAAAAGCGGGTTCACGACGGAGAGAGATCCCCTGAGGATATCCGCCGTCATGCGCTGGAATGGATTGCGGCAAATCGTCAGCTCTTCGACCGTTGGCTGCAGCAGGCGAGGCAGGTGGTCAGGTAATGGCGGATCTCACTCTGCTCTGGAGTGGCCTGCTGGATCCCTTTGATCAGGTGCGCATCCCCTTGGAAAGCTGGGTCAGCAACGGCGTCCAATGGTTGGTTGCCCACTTTCGGCCTGTGTTTCAGACATTGCGGTTGCCCATCAACAGCTTGCTGCGCAGCCTGCAGCACCTCCTTCTCGCTACCCCTCCAACGGTGGTGCTGGCAACTCTGACGGCGGTGGCCTGGCAACTGGCGGGTCGCCAGGTGGGGATCTTCGCCTTTTTGGCCCTCAGCCTCATCGGCTTTGTCGGCGCTTGGCAGCCGGCGATGGTGTCTCTGTCTTTGGTGCTGACGGCTGTTGCCATCTGCCTGCTTCTCGGGATCCCGCTGGGGGTGCTGTGTGCCTGGTCGGATCCCTTTGAGAAGCTGTTGCGCCCGCTCTTGGATGCGATGCAGACCCTGCCGGTGTTTGTTTACCTGGTGCCGGTAGTTATGCTCTTCGGCATCGGAGAGGCGCCCGGCGTGATTGCCACGGTGATCTATGCCTTACCGCCCCTGATTCGCCTGACCAACTTGGGCATCCGACAGGTGCCCGAAGAGGTGGTGGAGGCAGCTTTGGCCTTCGGTGCTACTCCCCAGCAGATCCTCTGGGAAACTCAGATCCCTCTGGCCATGCCCACCATCTTGGCCGGGGTTAACCAAACCGTGCTTTTTGCCCTGGGCATGTCGGTGGTTACCTCCATGATCGCGGTGCCGGGGCTGGGGCTGGTGGTGCTGCGGGGTCTCAACGGCCTCAACGTGGGCATGGCGGCCACCGGCGGGCTTGGGATCCTGTTGCTGGCCATTCTGCTGGATCGGGTCACCCAACGGGTTGGGCAAGCAGACTTTCAGCGCTTTTGGTATCGGCGCGGGCCGATTGGCTGGGCCTGGCAACGCTGGCAGCAGTGGCGAATGCGCAGGCAGCGCGAACTTGGCTGAGATCTCTGGCCGTTCGGGCGTTATTGGAACGTTGCTCGGACTCTCCTCTCCCAACAGGGGAAAAGGGAGTACGTGACGTACTCCCGCACTCATGCTGACGCATAGAGTGCGGGCTTCAAGGACTACGTCCCGCTTCGCGAACAGTGACTCCTGCGCGATAGCAGGACATTTCCTGAGCTTTAAGAACGGGACGCCCCACCGCTCTGGATTTAATAATGAGTGCCGAGTTTTGGTCTCGGCCAATACTCAACCCGCAATGCGGACAATCATGCCACCGCTCATCTAGCTTTTTGGGCACATCTCGACCGCACCCTGAACACTCTTGGCTGCTGCCGCGGGGATCCACTGCAATGGTCAGCAACCCAGTCCCGCTAGCGCGAACGGGAACCAGGACCTTGGTATTGACCAAGTCTCGTTTTTGGGAGTAGAAGGTGGGCTGGTCTTTCAACTGGGGCAGGTGACAGACCGTTAAGGAGCAAGCATGAATGTCACAGCGATTTTGCTCCCACCAGCGGAAGCGTTCTGCCAAGCGATAGTTATACTGCCTACGCAGCGGCTCAAGCCAGCCGTCCATCCAGGCGACTTGCCTGGGAGTAGGACGCAAGCGGTACTGGTAAGCAGTTCTCATGATGGGAGTATTATACCTATTCACAACTGGGATGTTCCCGCCTCTCCCAAGCGGCTCTGACCCTACGGGTACAGAGCGGGGCTTCTCGGCGGATTAGCTAAAACTTTTCTAGAATGACCGTGTTTGTTAAAGAACATCATCCATCATGAGTGCTCGTGAGGCCCAAAATCGACCCAAGATCCCCAAAATCCGTATTGAACATCTGACCAAAGTCTACGGCTCCAATCCCCAAGCAGCCTTGGCCCAAGTGCGGCAGGGGCTGGATCGGGAAACTCTCTTTCGGCGTACCGGCCATGTTCTAGCCGTCAACGACGTCTCTCTGACCATTGATCAGGGGGAGCTGTTTGTCATCATGGGCCTCTCCGGCTCCGGCAAATCCACTTTGGTGCGCTGTCTGAATCGGCTGATCGAACCCACCAGTGGGAAAATCGAGGTGGATGGTGAGGATATTCTTCAGGTCGGCCCCGGTCGTTTGCGCCAGATCCGCCGCCAAACCATGGGCATGGTGTTTCAAAAGTTCGCCCTCTTTCCCCATCGCACCGTCTTGGAAAACGTGGAGTATGGGCTGAAAATTCAAGGGGTGGAGCCCCAAATCCGGCGGCAGCGAGGGCTGGAAATGCTGGAGATCGTGGGCCTCAGAGAATGGGCGGATCGTTATCCTGCCGATCTCAGCGGGGGCATGCAGCAACGGGTGGGCTTGGCGCGGGCACTGGCCACCGATCCCGATATTCTGCTCATGGACGAAGCCTTTGGCGCTTTGGATCCCTTGATTCGCCGTGAAATGCAGCAGGAGCTGCTGAGTTTACAAGAGCGCTTTCAAAAGACCATCGTCTTTATCACCCACGACATTCAAGAGGCCCTGAAAATCGGAGATCGGGTGGCGATCATGCGGGATGGGGCTTTGGTTCAGGTGGGATCCCCGGCAGAGCTTCTCACCCGACCGGCAGATCAGTACGTGGCCGATTTTGTCCAGGAGGTGAACCGGGCCCAGGTTTTGAAAACCGGAGCCATTACCCGCAAAACCCTATACCTCATTTTGGGCAGGGACTCTCTTTCGGCTGCGGCTGCCCAAATGCGCGAGCATGATCTCAGCACTCTGTATGTATTGGATCGCCAGGGGCGTCCTGTGGGGGTTTTATCTCCGGCGTCTCTGGAACAGGCTCTACAGGCAGGAGAGGAAGATATCCACACAGCAATGCGGACAGACTTTCCTCAAGTTCAGGCTTCCACCAGCTTGGAAGAGCTATTTCGCTACTGGGATCGAGAAGTTCCCATCGCCGTTGTAGATCGAGAAGGGCGCTTCAAGGGCGTAGTGGAACAAGCGGAGCTGTTTTCGGTGGTCGGTCGTCTGGGCCAATCTTGTATCCCATCCAAGGCCTACGGCCCGCTAGCGCGAACGGAAAGGGATCCGGGGGAAGACTCTCTTTTCGCGGTCTAACTAACCATGATCTTCCTGGCCAGAAAAAAATAGGCCAGGGCCGCCACACATCAGCCACTTGGATGATCCTATTGAGGCCGGTAGTCTTGACAAGCAAGGTGAGTTGGCCTCAAAAAATCTCAAAAGCTGCTTCCAGGTAATCAACCAACACATAGCTTGCCCCTTCTTGAGAGGGCCGGCGCTCTATCAAGACGACATCAAAGCGGCAGGACAATTCGCAAAAGTGAGGATGCTGACTCAAGAAGGCCTGGGCAGCTCGGATCAAGCGTCGCTGCTTGGGGATCGCAACCGCCAAAAGCCCACCTTGATCCCAGCTACCGGGGCTGCGGGTTTTCACTTCTACAAAAATCAGCACATCTGCTCTGTGGGCAACCAGATCCAACTCACCCCAACGGCAGCGCCATTGCTGAGCCAGGATCTGCCAGCCTTGCTGACACAGATATTGCCGCACCCAGCCCTCTCCAGCATCGCCTGTATTCTGGCGGGAAGCTCTTCTGGGCAAGGGATCCATGAAAAAATACCAAGAAAAAACCAGTGCTCAGCTCTAGTGGGCGGAGCCATTGCCGTGATATTTGTCGGTGTCGTAAAAGCCGTTGCGGGTGCCGAAGTAAAAACTTGCCAAAGAGAGGGCAAGAGCAACCCCCACCAAGACTAGCTTTGCATCCACGTGGTCTTCTCCTGATTTTTTCTTGAACCGTGACCATGATAACCTGTCTCTCCTGCATAGTTGCGGGAAGCAGCATCAACATCGGCAAGGCACGGCATGTCAGGGATCCCAAAGGGCTACGGGCGCGAACGGAGAGCTTTTCTTGATGAGCTGAGCATGCTACCATTCAGGCTGGAAAGGGAGTAGTCAGGCGGCTTACCGCCCTCTGCATCGACATACTGGCTGAAAACAGCCCGGTGCAAGAGACAAGGCAAGCAGAGGATCTTGCTTTGGTGACGAGACTTTCACTGAGTTCACGCGGAGGTGAGCTTGGTGAGTCCGTCTGACTTCTCCAGCCTTCGCCTCCAGGTGTGAGCCAATTCCACACACAAGAGAGGTTGGAGGCTAAACAATGTGGGCTGGTTTTGCGTCCAGTTTGTTATTGGTCACGGTAGCGGAATTTGGGGACAAGACCTTTTTTACCCCCCTGATTCTGGCTATGCGCCACCCGCGCCGCTGGGTTTTTTTGGGAACGTGGCTGGCTTTGGCCGCTATGACCTTGCTGGCGGTGGTGGCCGGGAAAGTGCTTTTTAAGCTGCTGCCACCCCTGGGTGTGCGAGTGCTATCGGCTGGAGTTTTCGCGGCTTTTGGACTAAGAATGCTCTGGCAAGCTTACCAAATGACTCCCCAGCAGGAGAAGGAAGAAGAGAAAGAAGCCCTCAGACTGGTGGAGCAAGCCGAAGCAAAAGGCGCTGGCCACGGCGGGGCTTGGGCTGTTGTGTGGGAGGCCTTTAGCCTGACCGCCTTGGCCGAGTTCGGGGACAAAACTCAGATTGCTACCGTTTCTTTGGCAGCCACCCATCCGGGATTGAGTGTCTGGGCAGGGGCCACCCTCGGCCATGGGCTGATGGTGGGGTTGGCGGTGGTGGGTGGTCGCTTCTTAGCAGCCCACATCTCTGAACGGGCTGTGCATTGGGTGGGGGGCGGCTTGTTTCTGCTGTTTGCGTTGGTAACCAGTTGGGAATTGTTAGGGTAAACGATTGTAGTTATTTCAAATGGTCATGAAACAGTTTGTTGCGTCAGTGAAGCGGAGCACCGAGGAGTGTAGTCGGGTTTGAAATAACCACAACTATAGGATCTGCTTCCGCTTGGACTACAAAATCTCCTCTCGCCTCATATCCCAAGGGTCCGCTCTGTGTTGAGCTGGTCACATTCTGCCTTTTGGCTATAGAACTTCCATGAAGTCGGGAGAAAAAGTTCGGATTATCCAAATTCCTGTTCGATGATCCGCCAGCGGGCAGTAATCACTCCTGGCTCTAAGCTGAGGCGGCTGACAACCTGTTCTAGAGCCTGGTCATCGCGGGTTTGAGTAACCAGCTCCGCTTCGACTTTAACGAGGTCGGGCTTGTTCTCCAGATCTTCGCTGTAGAGAGCTCGCAATTTGAGATGGGAAGGGGCTATGCCCTGCAGCAGCAGAGCGCGCAGGTGGGCTTCCGCATGGCTTTTGCAAATAAATGAACACTCATAGACCAGTTCCAGTTCTGTGCCTTTGAGGGGCTGCTGGTTGATGCGGTAGCCCAAGGGGCGCAGCAGAATATTGGAAATCAGCACAGCTCCTGCCCCAATAGCGGCTTGGGGAATATACCCCGCCCCGGCAAAGGCTCCCACGGCAGCCGCACACCAGATGGTGGCAGCGGTGTTCAAGCCGCGCACGCTGGCCCCTTCTTTGAGGATGACGCCCCCGGCCAAAAAGCCGATCCCCGACACCACCTGGGCAGCAATGCGGGTCGGGCTGCTTTCATCAGGAGTGAGAACTGAGAGCATGACAAACAAGGCTGAACCGGTGGCCACCAAGGTGTTGGTGCGCAGGCCGGCCATGCGCTGCCGCCACTGTCGCTCCAACCCGATGAGGGATCCCAAAATAAAAGCAACCGTTAGGCGGAAGGTGAAGTCGATCCAGGTCATAGGTCAGGCTCCAGTTCTCGTGGAGGAGTGAGGGCTAGTCGGCTACATCTGGGATCCCAAGGGCTTTGGCCGCCTGTTCCAGAGCCTGCCAGAGGGTTTCCAGTTGAGCAAAGGCCACTTCTGGGGCCAGCTTACCACCTGTTTCTAAAGCGCAGGTTATGCTGACTCGATGGGCGTAGCGCTGCAGCAGCAACCGGAACTGAGCTGTGGTGGAAGGAGCTTTCAAGGTCATGGCACACCTCCTGAACGAATAATCGGATTCAATCTCAAACCAGCTCCCCCAGGCCGGGGGTAGCCTGGGAGCCGAAGTTGGACTGCAAGGGGAAAAGAGCGGCCTCAGAGCTCGACTTCAACGCCGACCAGCCAAGCTACCAGGGTGAAATACACCCAGAGCCCGGTGAAGTCTTTGATGGTGGTGATGAAAGGGTCTGCCCCGGGAGCGTGGTCAAAGCCCAGCTTTAAGAGGATCCAGGGCAGAATCGCTCCCAGAAAAGCTCCCAAAGTCAACACAATGGCCATAGATAGGCCCACTGCGAGACCCAACTGTGGGATCCCATTGGGTGCTCCCTGCCAGAAGTAAGCAATCACCCCAGCCGCAACCCCTAGAATGACACCAATAATGCCGCCAATACTGGCTTCTCGCAGCAAGTAGCCAAGAAACTGCTTCACGTTGATATGGCCCCAGGCGAGACCACGGGCAAAGATGGTGGTGGATTGGGTGCCAACATTGCCGCCCATATCCATGATCACCGGGATGAAAACAGCCGCCGCTGTAACTGCCTGCAACACTTCCTCAAAGGTTTCAATCACTCCCCCCACCAACATGCCGCCGATCAGGGTGATGATCAAAAAAGTGAGGCGCAAACGCACAGAATACCAGCGGGATCCCTTGACCAGCCGCTCGCTCCACACCTTATCGCGGCTGAGCAAGCTAGCCACCCCGGCCTGGGCCAAAGCCGCATCCGTAGCCTCCTCTTCCACCAAGTTGATCACATCCTCAAAGGTGATATCCCCCACCAAGCGCCCTTCGCTGTCTACCACCGGAATGGCCGGCAAGCCGGAATCCTTAAGCAGGCGGGCTGCTTGCAAATCTCGATCGGTAACCCGAGCAACAATATCCGATCCTTCGATCAGCTCCCGAATGGGTAGGTCGGGATCCACTTTCACCAGCCGCACGGTGCGCACCAGACCTTTGTAGAACCGCTGGTCATCGACCGCAAAGATGACATCCAGCTCGTCGTCCCCCAGTTGGGAGTCGCGCACGCTGGCCAAAGCCGCCCCGACGGTGAGGGTATCGCGCACCGCCAAGTAGCGCAGGTTCATCAGCCGACCGGCACTGCGCTCCGGGTAGTTCAGCAGGATATTCACGGCTTCACGGGCTTCTGGGCTGAGGTTGGCGATCAGCCGCTTGGTAACTTTGGCCGGCAGCTCCTCAAATAGACGCACCCGCTCGTCTGGGGGTAGGGCTTCCACCAGCCGGATCACCTCTGGGTCTTCCATGCTGCGGATGAGATCGGCCTGTTCTTCGGGCCGCAGATACTCAAATACCGCCATAGCTTTGTCTTTTTCCAACAGGCGAAAAGCCAAAACCCGCTGCCGTGGAGAAATCTCCATTAACTGCTGCACCAGCTCGGCAATAGGGGCACGATTGGCCGCTCGCTTGGCGGCTTCCAAAGAGGCGGGAGAGAGAAGATCGCGAAGCATGTTTTGCCGCATAACAAACCTCCGAAGGTTGAAGTTAGCCGGATAAAAGACCCGGAGGGCAACGGCCAACTCGTGCTCCAAAGCTCATGGGAGCCCTGAAGCTGAACGCCTCACAAAGCCTTAGACCCGACTCGAAGCCCAAAAGCCCAAGTCGATAAAAGGGATCCCCTGGCCCACGAACACCTACAAAAGCCAAAGCCAGGGGAAGTCCCCTTTGAAGCACTCCTGATTTTCCCTTTTCCGATGCTCAGGTCGAGCTCTGCTCAGCCCATCTGTTCGTCGCCGACCGAGAGAGCCACCCAAGCCAGAAGCTATTTGAGAAAGCTCTCCTGCCCCTTCGCGTTGGCGAAACGGGATCCTCTCAAGCGACGACTGAAGCTGTCAGCGGGAAAAAGGAAGACACCAGTAGGATGTAGGTCTCCAAGGATTTGATCCCCGAAGAGCGATCCTTGCCGGCCAGTGCTACAACTGCCAGAAGCGTCCATGGTGTTGAACGTTTTCCTCCAAGAAAGTTGAACCGGAACAACCCGGACAGCCTGAAGAGGATCTCTTCAGCCCTTTTTAGGCTAGTTGCCGGAGGGGGATCCCGTCAACCTTTTTCTGTCCGGCATATCCGGTGAACGATCAGCGGAGTGGCTGGGGAGCTAAGATCGGGGTAAGTGAACAAGAGAGCACAACCTCTTCCGGGTTCTGCTCCCAGCCTGACTGAGCAAAATCCCTATCCTGGCGGCTTGTGAGCTTGGGGAAACCGCTGCCCATAAACCTATGGCCACCCTTCCCCTGGTTTCTGTGATCTTGGGCACGCGGCCCGAAGCCATCAAGCTGGCCCCGGTGATCCAAGCCCTGCGCGCCAGTCCCCATCTGCGCACCGAGGTAATCTTGACCGGGCAACACCGGGAGATGGTGGATCAGGTGATGCAACTTTTTGGCCTGCAGGCGGATCGGGATCTAGGGATCATGCGTCCCCGCCAAAGCCTGACCGATATCACCGAAGCCACCCTGCGCGGCCTTGAGCCTTATTTTCAGGAGCGCCAGCCCCAACTGGTTCTGGTGCAGGGCGACACCACCACCGCCTTCGCTGCTGCTCTGGCCGCTTTCTATCAACGCATCCCGGTGGGGCATGTGGAAGCCGGCCTGCGCACGGATGATCTCTACCATCCTTTCCCCGAAGAGGCCAATCGCCGCCTCATCTCCCAGTTGGCCAGCCTGCACTTTGCCCCCACCCCCCAGGCGGTGGAGAACCTTAAGCGCAGCCACGTGGTCGGCTCCATTTACTGCACCGGCAACACCGTCATCGATGCCCTGCTGCAGGTGGCCTCCCTCGGGCTCCCCTGTCCCATCCCTGGCCTGGACTGGGAGCGCTATCGGGTTTTGTTGGTTACCGTGCACCGGCGGGAAAACTGGGGGGATCCCCTCACAACCATCGCCAAGGCCCTGCTGCAACTTTTGGCCGAGTTCCCCGATACCGCCCTTCTGTTGCCCCTCCACCCCAACCCGGTGGTGCGGGATCCCCTGCAGGCCCTGTTGGGATCCCGGGAGCGGGTTTTTCTCACCGATCCCTTGGACTATCCCTGCTGGGTGAGCGCCATGCAGCGCTGCACCTTCATTCTCAGCGACTCCGGCGGCATTCAAGAAGAGGCGCCAGCTTTGGGCAAACCGGTGCTGGTGCTGCGGCAAACCACCGAACGCCCGGAAGCCGTTGCCGCCGGCACCGCCCGCCTGGTGGGCACCCACCCCGAAAAAATCCTGCAGGCGGCCCGAGAATTGCTCACGGATCCCCAGGCCTATGCCCGCATGGCTCAAGCCCAAAACCCCTTCGGCGACGGCACTGCCGCCCGGCAAATTCACCACATCATCGAGCGGTGGCTTAACTCGCAAGGCCCCAAAAAATAAACAGGAACTGAGGAAGCCCAGACCGTTACTGGGAAAACCGTTTCTTTACCTGTCGCTTTTATTAAGATGGCCAGTTAAATGGACTCTGAAGCGAACAAAGAGCAAGAACCATGAGCACAACTGCCACCACCGTTGTCCGGGTGCCGATTGTGGAGGCAACCCCTGAAAATGTGCGGCCCTTTGGCCAACTGCTGGGGGACGATGTAGCCCATCCCGGGTTGGGGATCCCTTTTTATCAGGGGCGTGTTTTAGAAGGGCAGAACATTGACTTTCAATACACCGGCAAGGCCGTTATCCGTACTGCTAAGATCCTGCCCGGCTACCCGCCTGTGCTCTGGTTGGAGCGCCACCTGCGCATGACCCAGTTGTTTGTCGGCCTGGGGCAGGAGCCGTTCATCATGGTGATGGCTCCCCCCAACCATCCCAAAACCCTCCCCGATCTCGACAAAGTGCAAGCCCTGCGATTCCCCCCTGGGCACGGGCTGCTGCTGCACCGCGGCACCTGGCACGATTTCCCCGTCGCCGGCGAGCGCCCCGTTGTCGTGCTGACCGCCAACTCCGAAGAAGTGGTAGAGGCCCTGGCCAGCATGACGACGGCCCAGGAAATGGATCAGGGGGACGTGTTTAAAATTTCCCTGCCCCAGCGGCTGAACGCGGAGATCCATTTGCAGCCGCTCTAAGCCTATGGGCGGATCCCTGACGGCAACCCTCCCCCTGACTCTTTCGGCGCGGAAGCCTTCGGGTAGTTTGCAGAATACCCAAACCTCAGCATTAAAAATCGGCAAAAATTGGCGATTGGTCTGCCAGGCTCTAATTGGGAGGGGTGAGTATTATCGAATACTCTGAAAAGAAAACGCAAGGTTAGCTTTTAGGCAAGCGCAAGCTCGGCTCCGACCGAAGCGCGCTGGGGGCAACAGTTTGCCCTAATTTGGGCTCTACCTACTAGGTGTTCGGGAATACATACCCTTCGATAGGAACCTCGCTTGTACAAAAGAGGAAGCTTAACTGCGAGAGAAGATTCATAGGCAAAGTACGAAAGCTGCATCCGCCTATGAAGATCCACAAACGTCTTCACCGTTGGCATCGGGGGAGAGTTGACTTATATTAAATCAGCTAGCATGTTCAATATTTGCCAGAATTAAGCTATCTTGAGGGCTGACATGCCATCCAACAATTGGTCGGACTTCCATCCCCCCAATCCTGGGCAGGGTTTGGAGCAAGCCCAGTCAACGCCTTCCCCCTGGAGTGAGCGCTACGTGGGGGAGGACTCTCAGGTCGAGTACGAGAGAAACGGAGCCCAGACCAAGGCGGCGGATCATCCAGAGGAGAACATGCCGAGCAATGCCGCGAAAATTAAGGTGGTGGGCGTAGGGGGGGGAGGTGGCAACGCGGTCAGTCGGATGGCGGCCAGCAACCTCAAGGGTGTTGAGTTTTGGAGTATCAACACGGATGCTCAGGCCCTTGCGCAGTGCTCGACATCAACGGTGAGCCGTCTGCAAATCGGGCAAAAGTTAACCCGCGGGCTGGGGGCAGGCGGCAACCCGGCCATTGGTCAGAAAGCCGCCGAAGAGTCCAGCGAAGAAATTGCAGCAGCTCTCAAAGGGGCAGATTTGGTCTTTATCGCCGCCGGCATGGGAGGGGGCACAGGGACAGGGGGAGCGCCTGTGGTTGCCCAGATTGCCAAGGCCAGCGGCGCCCTGACGGTGGGGGTGGTGACGCGGCCTTTTTCCTTTGAGGGCAAGCGGCGCACCAAGCAGGCTGAAGAAGGGATCCAAGCGCTGCAGGAGGCGGTCGACACCCTGATCGTGATCCCCAACGACAAGCTGCTCTTGGTGATCTCCGAGCAAACTCCTGTGCACGAGGCTTTTCGCGTCGCGGACGATGTCTTGCGTCAGGGGGTGCAGGGCATCTCCGACATCATCCTCATCCCCGGCATGATCAACGTGGATTTTGCCGATGTGCGCAGCGTGATGGCCGATGCTGGCACCGCCCTGATGGGCATTGGCATGGGATCCGGCAAGTCCCGCGCCCGCGAAGCCGCCATTACCGCCGTGTCTTCTCCCCTACTGGAAACTTCCATTGAGGGGGCCAAGGGCGTGCTCTTTAACATCACCGGCGGGCTGGATCTGTCATTGCACGAGGTCACAGTAGCGGCTGAGATCATCGCCGAGGCAGTGGATCCAGAAGCCAACATCATCTTCGGCACCGTGCAAGACGAGCGTATGCAAGGGGAGGTGCGCATCACCGTCATCGCCACCGGTTTTGACGGATCGCGGGCCGCCGCCAGCGCTTCTGCACCCAAAGCCTCTGTCGCCAACAAGGTGGGGGTGGGGACGCGCAAGCCCACCTTTCCTAGCCCTGAGCCATCGCCTCGGCAGCCCCCTGAGCCTGAGCCCCCTGCTTCCGGGGGCTTGGACATTCCCGAGTTTTTGCGCCGCCGCCGCCCTCCTTCGTAGGGTAGAGTAAGGGGATGCGGCTATCCTGGTGCCGGTTGCTGAGAGTGGGGAGTGCTTTGGGGTTAAGCCATGAACATTGTTGTCTTGGCAGGGGGTCGTTCGGCAGAACGTCAGGTTTCTTGGGTAACGGGCAAAGCCTGTAAGCGGGCTTTGGAAGATTTGGGCCATCGGGTGAAGCTGATCGACCCGGAGGAGGATCTGCCGCTGCGCCTTTGGCAGGAACGGCAGGCCGGCTGCGACTTCGTCTGGATTGCCCTGCACGGCCCCGGCGGCGAGGATGGGGTGGTGCAGGGGATGCTGGAGTGGCTGGGCCTGCCCTACCAGGGATCCGGGCCGTTGGCCAGCGCTCTGGCCATGGACAAGCTGGTGTCCAAGCAGATCTTTCGCGGCGCAGGGATCCCCACCCCTGAGTGGCTGGTCTGGGATGAAGCGCAACCGCTCTCCTGGGCCGAGTGCGTGGCGCACTTGGGATCCCCGCTGGTGGTGAAGCCCAGCAACAACGGCTCGACGGTGGGGATCAGCATTGTCCAGGATGAGAGGTCATTTGCTCAGGGGCTGGAGTTGGCCAGCTCGGTCTCCTCGCGGGTCTTCCTGGAGCGCTACATTCCCGGCAAGGAGATCACCCTCTCCATCCTCTCCGGCCAGGTTCTCCCGGCGATTGAGATCATCCCCGCCCAGGGGGATTTTTACGATTATGAAGCCAAGTATGCCCCCGGCGGCTCGCGGCATTTGATCCCCTGTTCCCTCACGGGGTCAGGATTGGCCCGCTGCGAGGCGGCAGGGCTGAGGGCCTATCAGGTGTTGGGATGTGAGGGCCTGGCGCGGGTGGATCTGCGGGTGGATGCCGACGAGAACCCCTGGGTGCTGGAGGTGAATACGTTGCCCGGCATGACCCCCACTTCGCTTTGCCCTGATGCGGCGGCAGCTCTGGGCTGGACGTTTACGGAGCTGGTGGAGCGGATGCTGCAGGATGCCCTGCAAAGGGCGGCTTCGACTCGCCCAGCCCCGTCTGGATCCCGGCCTTCACCACAGCCGGCTTGATCCCCAGCCAGGCTGCTTTCTAGAGAAAGAAAAGGAGCAAAACCGCCACCCCCATCCCGACCATCAGCACCGCCGGCCACAGCCAGGCAATAGGGGATCCGCCTTTGCCAGCAGCTTTCTTGTCGGCAGCCTTTTCTCTGGGCTCAGGCTGGGGGCCAGCGGAATCGGGAGCAACCAGCGTCGGATCCTGCAGCAGCCGATTGCTTTGTTTTTCCAGCACGAGCGTGGTCTCCTCAGCACCCAAGAGAGGATCCCGCAGCGGCTCGGTTTGCTGCCACTCGTATTCGGAATGTCCCGAGGTGCGTCCATAGACCGTCACCTGCTCCAGGCCGGATAGGCCAAATGCCTCCAGCGCGGCTCGCACCTGTTGGGTGAGATGGGGGTAGTCGAGCTGGGTTTGCGGGGAGCGGTTGAGGAGAACGTGCAAATGGCCCTGGCGACGTTTGACGGCAATTTTGACAGGGACAGCCAAGCTGGCCTGCAACGCCTGGGCAATCTCAGCTTCCGTCATTGAGTTTTATTCCGGTGAAGGCAAGTTAATTCTAATACAGGCATGGGACAGGCGCTGGGAGTGGCGGCAGCGGCTTCGGGGTAAAATGTAATCCGCATCCCCAATCTGCCCGCCCAGGAGTGATTCCCCGGCAGATCCCGGCATACAACTAGCAGTCTTATGCAAGAAAAAGCCATCGTCCGCAACTATTTCAACACGGTCGGCTTCGAGCGCTGGCGCCGCATTTACGGCAACGAGGAAGTCAATTTCGTCCAAAAAGATATTCGACTGGGCCATGCCCGCACGGTCGAGACGGTGTTGCAATGGCTGGGGGATCCCTCCGGTTTGCGCATTTGCGATGCCGGCTGCGGGGTGGGCAGCCTTAGCTTGCCTTTGGCCGCCCGCGGGGCGCAGGTGTTCGCCAGCGACATCTCGGAGCAAATGGTCAACGAAGCGCGTCGCCGCCAACAGATGGAGCTGGGATCCACAGACAACCCCCAGTTTCAGGTTTTGGATTTGGAGGAACTGACAGGGGAGTACGATGTCGTCGTCTGCCTGGATGTGATGATCCACTATCCCGAAGCCGACGCCCTGCGCATGCTCAGGCACCTGACCGGACTGGCCAAGTCTCGTCTGCTCTTCAGCTTTGCTCCCAAAACTCCCTGGCTGACGCTGCTGAAGAAAGTGGGGGAGTTTTTCCCCGGCCCCAGCAAGACCACCCGCGCCTATCAGCACCGCGAGGCGACGCTGGTGGGCCACCTTGCCGAGTGGGGCTGGAAAGTGCAACAACGGCAAACCATTCAAAGCCGCTTCTACTTTGCCTGGCTGCTCGATCTGGTTCGCTGAAGCCGCCGCCCAGTTACAGTCGTTTCCAATGGCAATGAAACCGTTCGTTGCCTCGATCCCTAACTCCCCTCTCCCTGAGGGAGAGGGGCTGGGGGTGGTCGCGTTAGCGGCGCGGAGCGCTTGGGCTGACTCCCTGAGGGAGAGGGGCCGGGGGTAGTCGTGTCAGGTAGCTTACTTAAGGTTATCCAGTTGCTCCGGCAAGTCGGGATCCGCTAATTTTAGGAGGGCAAGCCGCGCATCGTCCCGCACTCCCCAATCGGGATCGCGGCTGGCGCTTGTCAGCAATTGCCTTTTCAACATCGCGTAAACGGTGGGATCCTCGAGAGCCAGTCTCACCTGTTGCCCGAGGATCCCCAAGCTCCAGGCACAGTTGCCGCGGACTGCCGCCACTGGATCGTGGGCCAAACCCCGACAGAGGGCTGCCGCTACCTCCTGCAGAGCCGGGCCAGACAACACCTGAGCTTGGGCCAATTGTCCGAGGGCGCTGGCCGCCCAAAGCCGCACTGCCGCGATATCTTCAGCCAACACTTCCAGCAACACCGGATAGGCGCGGGGATCCTTAGCATTGCCCAGGGCCCACACCAGGCCTTTGCGCACATAGCCATTCCAATCCCGGCGCAGGCCTTGGATCAGCACTTCCACCTCAGCGGGATCCGGATTGCGACCCAGGGCATAGGCCGCTCCCACCCGCACCAACGGGCAGGGATCCCTGAGCAAAGCCAACAGGCGCGGGATGGCGCGGGGTTCTTCGATCTCACAGAAGGCGCGGGCCGCCTGCATCCGCAAACGGGGATCCGGATCCTGCAACTGCTGCAGCATCCGCTCCACATCCACCTCCGGCGGCGAGTGAGGTGGCAGCTCGTCTAGGGGTTCAAGAGGAGAAAAAGCGTCTTCATGCATGAAAAGGCGCCCACAGGTTGGTGGAGAGGGCGAGCACAAAACTCTCCCCTCCCCAAGCCACGACAGCCGAACCAGCAGCAGAGCTGCTGCCTATCATAAACCGCCGGGGGCCGCCGTCTGATCTGCTCCTGCTGGATACCTGAGCAAGTCCGCTCCTTCCAGCACCCGCGCCGAGCGGATCACATCCCCCACCTGCAGGCGCTCCACCCACTCCATGCCACTGGTGACATAGCCGAACACGGCATAGCGCCCATCCAGGATCGGCAGAGCAGAGAGGGCGATATAAAACTGGGAAGAAGCCGAGTCGAGAGGGCTGGAACGGGCCATGGCCACCGCCCCCAAGCGATGGGGCAAGGCCAGCTTGCTCAGGGCGATGGGATCCTCGATCAACGTGTTGTAGCGGGGGTGAGGCTCTCCGCGCACCTGGATCTCCAGAGGGATGGTGCGCAAGCGGCTGCTGCCCGGCTCTGGGGCGCCGCCGGTGCCATCTCCCCGCGGATCCCCGCCCTGCACCACAAAGGGCTGGGGATCTTTCTCCACCCGATGGAAGGTGAGACCGTTGTAAAAGCCCCGCTGCACCAAATCCACAAACTGGCCGGCGGTAAGGGGCGCCTCCTCTCCGCGGATCTCCAAGAGGACCTTGCCCACTCCTTCAGCAGTTTGCACCTCTAGCTCCACCACTGCCTTCCCTTGCAGTTGCGGGCGATGGGCGTAGGCCGGCGGGATCCCAGATGGAGAGCCAGAAGAGGGGGGCGCACTGCGACAAGCGAACAGACCGAGACAGAGGTACCCCAAAGCTAAGCCCAATCCCACTCTGCCGCGGCTCATTCGCCCCAGCTTGGCGAATTTCATCTGCCCCTTCTCCCTTTTTCTTTATCGATCCAACCTTCCACGGGGATCCCTCTCCAGACAAAAGAGAGATATCTAGATCCGTTGCGACAACCCCAACTGCAAGGTAACGCTGCGAACGCCGTTGCTCACGCCCACCCCGTAGGGGCTGATGGAGATGACTCGCCACTCTCCTTTCACCGCCTGGCCGACCGGCACCTGCCGCACCACGTTGTCCACCAAGATCAAGGCTTTAGGGGCACCCGGATCGTGGATCAACCCCACCAACTTCATCTGGGGCGGCGGTTGAGGCGGGATCCGCGCCGGCGGAGCAGACCTTCGAGCGGCAGGAGGAGCGCTGGCTGCCGCTGCAGGGATCGTTCTCGCCGCCGGCTTGGCCACGACCTCTCCGCTGGGCTCCTGAGAGATAACCTTTTCAGGCAGATCCAGGCGACCTTCCTCCTCTGAAGCCGAGGACGGCTCTTGGGCTGGCAGGGAAGCGGAATAGGCAGGCCCAAGCGCCTCGACGAGATCGGGATCCCTTTGCCGAGGTGGATCGGCCTGTGAGAAAACCCCTGATCGCGGGCGCAGAGTCATCCAAAAAGCCAGCCCCGCCACCAGCGTGGCCGCCAAAGCTAAACCCAGCAGCAGTCCGCCGCCAGCCGAAGAACGGCGGGAAAGCAACGGGGGGCGCGTACCCAAATAGGGATACTCCTCCGCTCCCTCTGCCTCAAGGCTGTGCTCCAGATCCCCAAACAGCTCATCAAACAGAGAATCTGCCTGCCTCGCTTGGCCAGACCATACCCAAGGAGAACGACGGCCCCTGGCTGCTGAAGTATCCAACCCGGACATAGAACCTCTCTGGCCTCACGGTGGGGATCCCGAGGCGTTGAGACACTCAGCCGACTGTTGCCGTCTCCTCAGCCCAGCTCCCTCACAGGAGCCGCATTTCCGGGTACTCGGTCAACAGCGCCTCCGCCGACAGGGTGTCTCCCTCCAACTGCGGCGTCCACAGCACCTCGATGGCCACAATCCGCTCGGCCGGGATGGCAGCCAACTGCATCAGACACTGCCGCAGCTCCGCCACGGAATTAACTACAGGTAGTGTACCCAAGTTGCCACGATACGCAACCAATAGAGTTACCACCAGGTATTCGCCCACGTCCGGGATCCCAGCAGCAGCGCGCTTCAGCGCCGCTTGGGGAACCTGTTGGATTTGGTTATTGCGGTTGGTGAGGGTTTCGGCGCTAAACTTGCTGCGCTCTTGCAAAGAGGCTTGGTAGAACAGGGATTCGGCGCGGGGGAGGGGCAGCTTCTCCACCTGGGCATGGCCGTAGGCCCAGTAGTCGCTGTAGCGCATCAGGCTCAGACTGACATTCTGCAACAGTTGGCTCAGCCCCTCCGGCGACTGGGTGTCTGATTCCAGAG
The DNA here is from genome assembly GCF_047462375.1 of Synechococcus sp. H55.8. Lineage (NCBI taxonomy): Bacteria > Bacillati > Cyanobacteriota > Cyanophyceae > Synechococcales > Synechococcaceae > Synechococcus > Synechococcus sp. H55.8. Next base: position 28,212 of record NZ_JANSJC010000026.1, read on the forward strand.
CCAGAGCGTTGATCTCCTTTTGCAGTTGCCGGGCGCTGGCCAGCAGGCCCACTTTCACCTGGGCCACGGTTACCAGCGGGTCGCCAACCCCGTCCTCTCCATCTTCGGAAACAGCCGAGCGCAGGCTGCGCACCAAAAAGCTGCCGGCCCCAATCAAGAGCAGCAGTGTCAGCAGGCCGCCACCGCCCCCCCAGAAAAAGGGCACCACCAGGGGGAACCCGAACCCACCCCCATAGCTGGGGTACACCGGAGCCGAGCGAGGGCCAATGGAGCGGGGCGCAGAGAACGTCGGAGACCGGAAAGAGCCGCCCCCAATACGACCACCACTGCGGGCCCAGACGGCGCTCACGGGGGCCAAAGCCAAGATCAAGGCCAGGGCAACGGCTAGCAAAGGCCGGCAGACGCGACCAATTCGTTTCAGCATGTTCACGGTATTTCTGTCCATCACGGGGCTAGTCTTCCTCAATTGTATGCTCTTTCCTTAAACAGCAGAGGGCAGGGATCCGAACCCTTTAACCGGCCATTTGAACCATTGCTAATCCCCGTCGATTGACCTCTCAGCATCCAACTCAGGATCACTTCAATCTGGCCTATTGAGACTATCGACGGAGCCGACCGCAGTCGTGTTAGGGTCTGGGAGGTTGCCAGGAGGAGGGGCAATGCAAACCGGAGCAGAGGCTCAAATCCAAGAGCAAAAAAAGGAAGGGGGATCCCGGAGGGACATTCGGCTGTTGGTGGTGGACATCGATGGCACGATTGCCGGGCCTTCCAACCAGGTTTCGGAGCCGGTGCAGCGGGCCATTCAAAAAGCCAAAGCCGCAGGTGTGCGGGTGGCGATTGCGACGGGTCGGATGCATCGCTCTGCCGAGCGGTTTCACCACGCCATTGGGGCCGATATGCCCCTCTGCAGCTATCAGGGGGCGCTCATTCGCGATCCCGACAGCCAAAAGACCTTAAAACACTGGAGCCTGGACTGGCGGCTGACGGAGGAGCTGTTGCAGGTGCTGCAGGATCAGCCGGTGGGGGTGCACCTCTACATCGATGACCAGCTCTATGTGCGAGAGCTCAGCCCCCTCAGCCAAGCCTATGCCGAACGCTCCCAGGTGCCGCTCCAGATGCTTTCCCCCGCCCAATATGGGCAAAGCCCCACCAAGATCCTGGCTGTTTGTGAAGATACGGAGTTTTTGCAGGCATTACAGGGATCCCTGCGGCGGCAGTATTCTCCTGAGCAGCTCTACCTCACTCGCTCGGAGCCGATTTTTTTGGAGGCCGCCCATCCGGCGGTGAATAAGGGCAATGCCGTTCGTTTTCTGGCAGAAGAGCTGCTGGGGGTGTCGGCGGATCAGGTGATGGCCATCGGCGATGGCGACAACGACATCGAGATGCTGCGGTATGCGGGGATCGGGGTAGCGATGGGGAATGCCTCGCCGGCTCTGCTGCCCCACGCCGATTGGGTGGCTCCCCCTGTCAGCGAAGATGGGGTGGCGGTGGCCATCGAGACTTTTATTCTCAACTAGGCAGGGAGCCGATGGTGGGTTTGGCTGCTTCTCCTTTTCCCCAAGTCACGCTGCGTCCAGAACAGCAACGGGCATTGGCGTATCGTTCGGGGCCTCTGGGGATCGCGGCAGTCCCGGGGAGTGGCAAGACGTTCATCCTGGAGCTGCTGATTGCCGACCTCATCCTGAATCGAGGGATCCCGCCGGAGCGCATCGGGGTGTTCACCTACATGCGGTCGGCGCGGGGCAATCTGATCAGCCGCATCAACCAACGCCTGCAAGAGGCGGGCTATCCGGAGCGCTTTACCCAAGCTTTTACCTTGCATTCGCTATCGCTGCGGGTGTTGCGGGAGGCCCCTGGCCTTTGGGAAGAGCTGTCCATCCTGGAGGGATATGAACAGGAGCGCCTGCTCAGCCGTCTCTGCCGCGCCTGGCTCGCCCACCACACCCACCTCTGGGAGCCGCTGATTCCCCCCGACGATTCCCACCAGAAGGTGGTTCGAAACCGGACGCGGTTTCGGCGTAGCTTCCAGCAGATGGTGCAGGCGGTGATCAGCACGGCCAAGAATCTGCGTCTGGGGCCGGAGCAGATCCCTGCCGACAGGGAGGGCTATCTGGGCTGGGCCGCCCCCCTCTATGCCGCCTACCAGGCGGAGCTGCGTCGCCTGGGCAAGCTGGACTACGACGACCTGGGCTGGCAGGCGGTGGAGCTGATCGAGCGCGACCCTGTGCTGCGGCAGCAGGTGCAAAGCTGGTACGACTACCTGTTCGAGGACGAGGCCCAGGACAGCTCCCCCCTGCAGGAAGAGCTGCTGCGGTTGCTCAGCCAGCGCGCCGGCAACCTGGTGCGGGTGGGGGATCCCAACCAAAGCATCATGGGCACCTTCACCACCGCCGAGCCACGGCTGTTTCGCGCCTTTTGTCAGGCCAATCCCCGAGTAGTCTTAGAAGAGTCCAGCCGCAGCGCCCCCCAGATCCTCGAGTTGGCCAACCGCCTGGTGGACTGGGTGAACCAGAAGCACCCCATCCCGGCCCTGCGCACCGCCCTGGCTCCCCAGCACATTCGTCCGGCCACCGCTGGCGGCCAGAATCCCCCGGCCAGCGAGGGTCAGGTGGAGTTTCGCCGGGTAGCCGGATCGCCGGAAGAGGAATTGCAGGAGGTAACACGGTGGGCCCTGGCAGCCGCCCAAGCCTTCCCCGACCAGACGGTGGCCATTCTGGTCACCACCAATGAGCTGGGGGGCAAGGCCCTCGACTATCTGCGGGAACTGGGGGCGGAGCGGATGATCGATCTGTTGCGGGGCAACCCCAGCCAGCGGCGGGTGTTGCTGCAACTCAAGGGAATAATCGACTGGTTGGCCCAGCCCACTGTCCCCGCTCGCCTGGCCGCTGCTGTGGATCACCTGGCCGACTGGGCCGGGATCCCGCGCCTGGAGCTGGGGCCGATGTTGAACTGGATCCGCGCCTCGCTGCCGGAGCGGCTGCTGTTTCCCCAGTTTGGGGAAGCCCCTACTTTGCCGGATAGCCCCTCTTGGCAAAGCTTAGGCCGGCTGCTGTGTACCCTAGCCAGTTGGCTACGGGCCGGGCGTTCTCCCTGGGCAGAGGCGCTGAATGTGATTGTCCAAAGCCTCTACCGCAAGCCGGAAGAACTGTTTGTAGGTCACTACGTCATCGACCAGTTGGAGCAGGTGCTGGGATCCCTGCCTGAGGTCGATTGGCAGGAGATTGCCCAAGAATTTCAGGTGATTCTGGATCGCCACCTTAACAACCTGCCCTCGGAGATCTTTGCCTTCGACCCCGAGCCGGGCAGCATCACCGTCGCCACGCTGCACCGTGCCAAGGGGCTGGAATGGGATCAGGTGTTCATCCCCCAGGTGTCGGCCTACGAGTTTCCCGCCCAGCACGGGGAGCGACCGGTGGGGCTGAAGTTTTTGGAAGATGTAGACATGAAAGCAGAGGCCCTGGCCCAGTTGCGACAGCTCAGCCCCAGAAGGTATTGGGAGCTGCAGGCCAACTCTCCTACCGAACAGGCCTTTCTAGACTTGGCGGCAGAGCGGTTGCGGCTGCTATACGTGGGCATCACTCGCAGCAAACGGCGGCTCACCCTCTCGGTCTCCAGCCAATCCCCCTATGGCAAAGAGCAGAGTGCATCTTTGGCGTTTCGCGTGTTAAGCCGCCCTTCCGAAGCGAGTTGACAGCGAGGCCTCTGGTTCTTCCTTGCCCCGCGGCAGCCTGCTAGCATGGCTAAGCCCGATGGGGCAGTTGTTCAAAACCATGGGTATTCTGCAATGCAACCTCGGCGTGTTGCCCGCGAACTGGCCCTGCTAGGGGTCAACCAACTGCCGGCCACGGCGGCCAAACTGAGCGAAAAACAACTGGCGGACTTGCTGCTGGCAGCCATCCGCGCCCTGCAGGAAGAGACCCATGAAACTCTCTCCACGGCGGCGGCGGAAATTCAGCGCAGCGATCGCCTGCTGCACGAGAGTGATCCCCTGTTATTGGCTGCTTCTGATGCCAAGGAAGAGGGCGGATCTCGCTCCCTTACTGTCCGCCTTCAGCAGGCCCAACGACATCTGCAGCGCCTGGAAACGGCTCTGACGGAGACCAACGCCCGCGACACCGCGCCGGGAGAATTGCTGGAGCTGGCCCACCAAGCCCAAGTGGCCCTCAGCAACGCCGGCCAAGCCCTGGAACACATGGAACAGCGACTGCACAGCGTCCGCCACATCCTGGATGAGGTTGTGCAGTTGTCCCAACAGGCGGTCAACCGGCTGGGAGTTGCCTTGTCCATGCCAGAGCTACTGCACATTGCCCAATCTTCAGAAGTGCGCGCCTATGCTTTGCAACTGTTAACCGCTCTGCATGCTCACAAAGAGGCGATTGATGCTCGTTTGCAAAAGGTTTTGCTGGGCTGGCAATTGCAGCGGGTGGGTCGGATCGAACGCGATATCCTGCGCCTGGCGGTGGTGGAAATGGAGATCCTGGCCAGCAGCCCCGTTAAGGTCGCCATCAACGAAGCCGTAGAATTGGCCAAAAAATACGGGGATCCGGAGGCCGCCGCTTTCGTCAACGGCGTGCTGCGACGAGTGGTGGACAACCCGGTGGAGACCCACGGGGGCCCTGCTGCCGGTTCGGCGGGCTGAGCAGATCACGGGGGATCTTCCTTGCCAGGGTAAAAGTCGGGATCCATCACCTGCTCTAATGTGTAGGGACACTGGGCCGGCAGATCTGTCTCAGACAGGGGCGTTTCTCTCACCACCACCAGGATCCCGTCCTGATGAGCCTCTTGCAGGGCTGCCGAAAGATCGGGCTTGAGGCTGGGATTGTCCCTGAGCAACCGCTGGATCTGGCGGCGTTGTTCGGTGATCGTTGCCCGCCAACTTTTGCCTCGCAGGTGGGGCTGGAATTGCCACTTCAGCAGATGTCCTACCAGGATCCCCAGCCGGTTCAGCAATTCCCGGCGTTCTTGCCTGCCCAAAGCCTCGATTTCCTCCACCAAGTTGGCGATATCCAGTTGCTCCCACTGCCCCGCTCTCAGCAGTGCAGCTTGCTGTTGCGTCCAGGCATAGAAGTCGGACTCGTAAAGTTGCATGCTTGATTACCTAAGCGGACACCGACCCAAGAACTTCTACTGGCTCCTTGCCCCCCTCCAACTCGACATCGGCTCAGGGTAGGTTGGAACCGAATAATGATCGGGGGAAGAGGGTTTTGCTTGTCTGGTGTCAAGAAGCGGGCGATGAGACTCGAACTCACGACATCCAGCTTGGGAAGCTAGCGTTCTACCACTGAACTACGCCCGCACAGGACTGGGCCCGGCATCCTGAAGCCCTGTCCTTTCTAGTCTATCATCATCTTTCACGTGGGATCCCTGATACAACTGAGGCAGCATTCTGTCTGCAACCTATGTCCAGCATCCTCTTGCTCTCCGGTAGTCCCAGCGCTCCTTCTCGCTCGGAAGCCATTTTGCATCATGCTGCCGCGATCCTGTCGGATTTGGGGTTGACCACTCAGTTGGTTTCGGTGCGGGACTTGCCGCCAGAGGATCTGGCGCTGGCCAAGTTCGATAGCCCTCAACTCAGGGAGATCCAGCAAAAGGTGGCCCAAGCTGCCGGGATCGTCATCTCTGCTCCCGTTTACAAAGCCTCTTATCCAGGCGTGTTGAAGGCGCTGCTGGATTTGCTGGATCAAGACGCCTTTACCGGTAAAGTGATTCTCCCCATCGCCACCGGGGGAACCCTGGCCCATCTGCTGGCCATCGACTTTGCGATGAAACCTGTGTTGTCGGTGATGGGGGCCACCCATATTTTGAGAGGGGTTTACATCTTAAGTTCTCAAATTCAGTTTGATGCTGCCGGAACACTCCAGCTAGAGGCCGACATCGAGGAACGTCTGCAAGCCGGGATCCGCGCACTTGCCCAGGCGGTGAAATAATGGTCGACATTCCTGGAGAGAGCAGAGACGTCTGGGCCTGGCGACTGGATTTGGCAATGGCAGCGGTGCCGAGACAGAGTGCGCTAGGATGGGGCTTTAGGCGATAATGGCTTTGGCAACTTGCCCTACGGGGATCCTCTGCGATGGAAGCATTTTTTGAGTTTCTCTGGTCGGCCTCGGCCATCTTGCTGGTGATCTTGGTGCTGCTGCACAGCCCCAAGGGCGATGGGTTGGCGGGCATTGGTGGGCAGGCCCAGTTGTTCTCCAGCTCCAAAAGTGCCGAGCAAAACCTCAACCGCATCACCTGGACGGTGGCTACCCTTTTCCTCTCCATCAGCGTGGTGTTGGGCGCAGGTTGGCTTTCGGCAGCCACAGGGCCATAGGGATCTTTTTCCGTGTTGGCCATTTACCTGCATGGATTTGGCTCTGGGCCCCAGTCGGCCAAGGCAACTTTTTTTCGGCAGCGGCTGCAGCAGGTGGGGATCCCCCTTCAGGTGCCCGATCTGAACCAGGGCAATTTTGCCCAGCTCACCTTGACCCGCCAGATCCGGCAGGTTGGCGACCAGCTTGCCGAGATGAACTACCCTCCTGTCACCCTCATCGGCTCTAGTTTGGGGGGTTTGGTGGCCGCCTGGGTTGCCGAACAGCACCCTTGTGTGCAGCGCCTGGTGCTCTTGGCGCCGGCTTTCGGCTTTTTGGGCCATTGGCTGCCGCGGCTGGGGGCGGAGGCGGTGGAGACCTGGCAACGCACCGGACAACTCACGGTGTTTCACTATGGAGAAGGGCGCCCGCTGCCTTTGGAATACGGTTTTGTCACCGATGCCCAACGCTACCCAGATGGGGCATTACGACGGCCGGTGCCCACCCTGATTGTGCATGGGATCCAAGACGAAACCATTCCCATCCAAGCCAGCCGAGACTACGTGGCCCGTCGCCCCTGGGCCCAACTGGTGGCAGTGGAGAGCGACCACGCCCTGACCGATGTGTTGGAGCTCAGTTGGCCGGCTATCAGCCGCTTCTGTGGCTGGGTGACGGGGTAGTGTTGCCGGTCAGGCAGTGTAGTAGGCAGTGCCTTTATTGACGAAGTCCAGCGTATAGGCAGCCCGGTAGTTGATGGTTGGCTCAAACACGCCCGCCACCGTCATGCTGTCGAAGAAGTCTTGCCAGCGTTGGTCGGTCATGGCGCCAATGCCTTTTTCCAGCGCATCGCCGGACAAGATGATGCCGTACTCCTGCAACTTCTCGAAGCTGTAGGCCAATTGGGCATCGGTCATTTCCGGGTTGTCCTGCTGGATCAAGCGATACGCCGGACGGGGATCCTCTAGGAAGCTGTACCAGCCCTTGATCGAGGCATCCACAAATCGCTCCACCAAGTCGGGCCGGGTCTCCACCAGTTGCCGACGGGTTTCGATGGTGGTGGCGTAGGGTTTGTAGCCCAAATCCGCCAGGAGGAAGACCACCGGCTCGAATCCCCCTTCCTGCCGGATGGCAAAAGGCTCGGAAGTCAGGTAGCCCTGCTGAGCTGAGCTGGGATCCGCCAAAAAGGGGCCGGGGTTGAAGTTGTAGGGGCGAACCTGATCGTCGGTGAAGCCAAAACGCGCCTTCAAGTAGGGCCAGTAGGTGACAAGTCCCCCTTTCGAGACAAAAATAGGGCGGCCCTTGAGCTCCTCAAAGCGCTGGGTGCCGGGGTGGGCCATGAGGATCTGCGGGTCTTTTTGGAAAATGGCTGCCACACACACCAGGGGGATCCCTTCTCGCACGGCACTGATCACCCCTACGCTTCCCCCCATGGCAAATTCGGCAGCTCCACCGGCCAAAACCTGGGTGATGTTGATGCCGGGGCCACCCATCTTGATGGTGACATCCAGGCCATGCTCGCGGTAGATGCCGGTCGCCACCGCCTGATAAAAGCCGCCGTGTTCCGCCTGGGCATACCAGTTGGTGGCGTAGGAAACGCGCTCCAGGCCGGATCCCTGAGCCACGATCAGGGTGGGAGAGGGCTTGCGCCGAGCTTGGGCACCCCCCGCCGCCAACAGGCCGCCCCCAAGGGCTGCGGCCCCTACCTTGAGAAGTTGACGGCGGCTCAGAGCCTTGGTGGTCGATTCAGAGGGCCGAGACGAAACCATGAGCCATTCTCCCTAACCTGCTTTTTACAGGATACTAAGGTGGCCAAAGACGCATGTAAACAGCGACACCCTAGCAAACCCAAAACGCTTGGGCAGATCAGTATCTCCGGCTACCGGCATTTGCAGACGAGATCCAGTGGCATGCGGTTCCATCCATTGGAGTGCTTGCTTTCTGCCGAGGTAACCCGCTATGCTACCGCCCAGATTGAGGCGTCCTCTGGTGGCAAGTCAGCAGCTTCGTGTTTACGTACCTCCTCACCCGCTCATCAAGCACTGGCTAACTGTGGCTCGGGATGTGGAGACGCCCATGCCCCTGTTTCGCACGGCCATGTCGGAGCTGGGCCGTTGGCTGACCTATGAGGCGATGCGGGAGTGGATCCCCACCCAGACTGTGCAGGTGCAAACGCCCTTGGAACCCGTTGTCGCAGAGGTCATCGCGCCGGATACCCTGCTGGGCATTGTGCCGGTGTTGCGGGCCGGCTTGGCGATGCTGGAAGGTTGTCAGGCCCTTTTGCCGCAGGCACGGATTTTTCACGTCGGCATGGTACGGGACGAGGAAACGCTGCAAGCCAGTTGCTACCTCAATCGCCTTCCCGAGCGGATCCCCGCCCAGATGCGCATCCTCATTCCCGAGCCGATGTTGGCCACCGGGGGCACGCTGCTCTGGGTTTTGGATGAGCTGAAAAAACGGGGGTCCGATCTCAGCTTGGTCAGGATTGTCAGCGTCTTGGCAGCGCCTCCGGGGTTACAGCGGCTGGGATCCCACTACCCCATGGTGCAAATTTTCTGCGCCATGATCGACGAGCGGTTGAACGACCGAGGGTTTATCCTGCCTGGGCTGGGGGATGCAGGGGATCGCGCCTTCGGCACAGGACACTAGCCACGCTTACAGTGCGGGGCTTCCCGCCGCCCTTGAACCTACCCTAGAGGGTCATTTTGGCGGTTTGGGTTGCTCAACCTGTTGGATCATGGGTAATGTTGGCGCTTTGGGCATCCCGGTCGATTGGCCTGCTTGGACTTCTGAGGGTGCCGGCGCCTTTTCCCCTCCTGCGCCTATGCGACTTGTCCTGACCAGTTTGGATGGCAGCTTGCTGGATCTGGAATCCAACAGTTATGGTGCTGCCCGACAAGCCTTGGCTGCTCTGGAGCGCCGCTCCATTCCCTTGGTGCTCTACAGCCTGCGCACCCGCGC
>NZ_JANSJC010000027.1:0-36932 GCF_047462375.1 Synechococcus sp. H55.8
GTTGCCAAGCTCAAACGGCGGAAGCGTGCACCCAGGAAGGGGGTGAAGGCTTCTAGGAGATGGAAGAAAATCAACCGGCTAGAGGCTAAGCTCCAAGCCAAGGTTGCCCGTCAGCGTAAAGACTGGCAACATAAGGTTACCTCAGAGATTGCGCGTCGTTATGACATCGGGGTAACTGAAAAGCTCAACGTCAAGAACATGACCCGTAAAGCTAAGGGTAAAGGGAAGAAGCGCAAGGCCGGACTAAACAAGTCTATTTTGTCGGTAGGTTTTGCAACCCTCAACCGGCTGCTGACCTACAAAATTGAGCAGAAGGGCGGTTTGGTCTTGTTTCTTCCCACGCAAACCCTTAAGCCGTCTCAGCGCTGTCCGAAGTGTGATGCGATTCACAAGGAGTGGGCAGACCTGAGTAATCGCTACCATGTCTGCCCTGCTTGTGGTTTTGCGATAGAGAGGGACAGGGGGACGGTGATGATACTGTACAACGTTGCCACTAATCAGCAACCGGGGCTGGGAACCAGCCTCGTGAGTCTTGGATGCTTCAGCTCTACTTCAGAGACCCGGTACACGGGATCCATGAAGCAACTGGGGCAGAGGAAGAGACAAAAATCTCGCCGTAAAGCGGATGGGGAAACCCCACCCGCCTGCGCGGTGGGGTAGTTCATACTTGAGCAACTGATGTGCTGAGAAAGGCGACTGAAGAGTGCTCATCAGAGTGCTCACCGTTTCCGATCCCGAAAAAAAGCTGAATAAGTTTCTGCTGCCTAGGGATCCCTCTTAGTCTGGAGGGGATCGCTAGGGAGCTGATATCCTTGGAAACTTTTGTCCTAATTAAGCAAGTTCCCGATCAAAATGCCAAAGCCGGCATCAACAGTGACGGCACGATCGACCGGGCCAAGGCCAAGCGGATGCTGAACCCCTTCGATCGCTATGCGCTGGAAGCGGCCCTGCAAACCAAACGGCAACATGGGGCGAGGGTGACAGCGATCACGATGGGGCCACCGCCGGCCATCGAGGTGCTCTACGAGGCCATTGCCCACGGCGTGGATCGGGGCATTTTGATGACCGACCGCCGCCTGGCCGCTTCGGATACCTTGGCCACTGCCTACACCCTGGCCCACACGGTTCGCTATGCGGGCCGGCCCGATGTCATCTTCTGCGGGCTGCAGACCACCGACGGCGACACGGCCCAGGTGGGGCCCCAGTTGGCCGAGCGGCTGGGGATCCCTCAGGTTACCTATTGCGAGGCCTTTGAGATCCGCGATGGGATTCTGGTGGCGCGGCGGGCCATCGAAGGGGGATCCCAGACGGTGACGGTGCCGCTGCCGGTTTTAATTACGGTGGCCAATTCGGCGCGGCGCCTGGCCTATCCCACCCTACGCGGCGTGCAGCGGGTGCAGCGGTTGATGCGGGATGAGGCGGCACGGGCCGAGGCCATCCAGATTCTCAACCTGGACGATGTGGGGGCCGATCCAAAGCGCTGCGGCCTCCAGGGATCCCCGACCATCGTGGCCGCCACCGAAAAAGTAGGGGAAATCGGCGGCAACTGTCAGGTCTTTCAAGGGCAGCCCGTTCCTCAACTGATCAGCCAACTGACGCAGGCCGTTGACCTCTTCCGCTGCGCTGCAACTTCCTAGTCCTGTTGGCCAAGTCCCCTCTCCTATCGGCCCCAGAGTGGCTGGCGAAAGCTTTCGGTTTTAGGCGGTGAAAAGCTGACAAAGTTGACCCGGAGAAACTTTGCTTCACCTCGTCGCAACAGATGAGATTGCCCTCGACCCAATCTCAATTCAGGAGTCACGGTTCTATGGATCATAAGCGGATAGTGGTCTTCGCCGAGCAGGTCAAGGGTGAGTTGCAGCCCATCGGCCTGGAGCTGTTGGGAGCGGGGCGACGGCTGGCCGACAAGCTGGAAGCTACCCTGAGTGCCCTCGTCCTCGGCCACAACATCGCTCACCTGCCCCCGATCCTGATCGGCCACGGGGCGGATCAGGTCTTCATCGCCGACCACCCCGAGTTGGCCGAATACCGCACCCTGCCCTACCGCCGCGTTATCCTGGACTTGCTCAAAAGCTGGCCCCAGCCACCCCACACCATCCTGCTGGGATCCACCACCACCGGTCGGGACCTAGCCCCCCGTCTGGCCGCCCACCTGGAAACCGGCCTGACCGCCGACTGCACCGAGCTCGACATCGGCCCCTTCGAGTATAGCAACAGCCGGGATCCCAGCAAGTCCGGCCTCTTCCCCGAATGCCTGTACGCCATTCGGCCCAGCTTTGGCGAGTCCCTCAAGGCCCGCATCCTCGGCCCCTGGAAAAACCCGCAAATGGCCACCGTGCGCCCCGGCGTGATGCTGCCCTTGCCGTGGGACGGCTCCCGCCAAGGGGAAGTGATCCCGGTGCCGGTCAACTTGGAGCCGGAGGATCTCAAGCTGCACATTGTGGAAACGGTGCGCAACCTCTCCCAGGCCGTAGATCTGACGCGGGCCAAAGTGATCGTTTCCGGCGGCTACGGGCTGGGATCCCCAGAAGGCTTCGAGCTGATGAGAGCGCTGGCCGCCTGTTTCCCCAACAGCGCCGTCGGTTCTTCCCGCAAGGCTGTGGATGCCGGCTGGATCCCCTATGCCCACCAGGTGGGGCAAACCGGCAAAACCGTTCGCCCCCAGCTCTACATCGCCTGCGGCATTTCCGGCGCCATCCAACACCGCGTCGGCATGGACAAGTCCCAGACCATCATCGCCATCAACAAAGACAGCGCCGCCCCCATCTTCAAATTTGCCCACTACGGCATCGTCGGGGATCTCTACCAGGTGGTGCCGGAGCTGATCCGGCAACTGCAACAGAGACAGGAGGAGATCCGGGAAGGGGCCGACGAGCGGATCCCTCTCTTGCAAAGTCGCTGAGCAGATCCAGGGAAACGCCCTAGTGCAGAGCCATCGTCAGCAGCCCCTGCTGCCCCAGCAACAGCTCCCGCAACAGGGTTACCAGGCCCACCCACACCACAGGCGCCATGTCCACCCCCCCCAGCGGCGGGATCAGGCGGCGCGTCGGGCGCAACAGAAACTCCGTCAGGCCGACCACCAGGGAGTAGGGCAGCCGGGAAGTATCCAGTTGCGGATACCAAGACAGGAAAATGCGCAGCACAAACAGGACGGTGTAGATCGCCAATAGCGGACCCAGCACCCAGGCAGTGAATTGCGGCAGCATACGTCTTGCAGGAACCAGGCTCTAGAGGATACTCGGAATGCAGGCACTCGGCTCTAAGCTTAACCCCAACTTTTTAAAACTTTAACTCCGTTTCCAAAATAGTCCTACAAGCAGGGCGGCAGCCATTAGAGACTAGCGTCATAATGGTCGTATCTTGCTGACTCCAGGCAGGGATCCCATGCAGGGAAGATTACAAGAGATCGATATCCGCAGCATCCTTCAACTGATCGAGTTGGGCCAGCGCACCGGTGAACTTTTCGTAGAGGCCAGCCGCTCCGCCTACTGGTTCGTCTTTTTCCTAAATGGGCGAATCATCTACGCCTCCGAAAGCGAAGGCAACATCACCCGCCTCAAAGACTACCTGCGCCGCCTCAAGCTGGAAGCCGCCCTAGACGAAATTCAGATCCCTCCCAAAGCTGCGGTCAATGCCCCCGAGTACAACCGCCTCTGGTCTTTGCTGGAAAACCACAAGCTCAACCCCAGCCAAGGCAAGCAGATCCTGCTGGGCATGGTGCGGGAAGTCCTCTTCGACCTGCTCAGCCTCCACCAGGGCTCCTTCATTTTCGAGGCTGGATCCCCCTTGGCCCCCCAGTTGACCACCTTCCCCGTCACCCCCCTGCTCACCGAGATGGTCACCCAGGTGCAGGAGTGGAAAAAGCTACATCCCTATATCCAGGCTCCCAACCAAGCCCCCACCATCGTCAACCCCCTCCCCCTCCAGCAAACCCTGCCCGCCCCCGTCTTCAAAGCCCTGAGCGAGTGGTCCGACGGCAAAACCAGCATTCGCCAGATGGGTCGCTACCTGGGCCGAGATACCCTGGCAGTGGCCAAGGCCATCTATCCCTATGTTCGCCAAGGGGCGATTCACCTCTCCGAGCCCGTCCTGATTGCCGAGCCCCAGCACAGCCGTCCCCTCAAAGCCGGCGACAAGCCCAGCCACATCCTTTGTATCGACGACTCCATGGCCATCCAAAAAACCGTGGAGTTCATCCTGCAAAACGAGGGCTACCAGGTCACCACCATCGGCAACCCCCTCAAAGCCCTAGGACAGGTGTTTCTCCTCAATCCCGACATGATCCTCTGCGATGTGGCCATGCCCAAGCTGGATGGGTACGAGCTGTGCGCCATGTTGCGCAAATCCAGCCAGTTCCGCGAAACCCCCATGATCATGCTCACCGGCAAGGACGGCTTCACCGACCGGATCAAGGCGCGCATGGCCGGGGCCAACGAGTTTCTCAGCAAGCCCTTCTCCGAGAAGGAGTTGTTGACCGTCGTCGAATCTTATGTGGGCCCACCTCCCAAGCGGGGCGGCGGCGAATAGGCACGGGGTAGCCAAGTCCCAATCAATCCAAATCGAGAACAAGGCTGAGCAGGCGGAATACTGGACAGAGGAGTAACCACGCCGAAAAATAGGATTAGCCACGGCCACAAGGCCAGGTGTGGCCAAAAGCGTCGAAAGACAAAATCTCGGTTGAGGTGGCCCCTAGGGTCAACCAGACCCGCGAAACACAACAGGAGCGAGATGACCATGAGCAAAGTGCTGGTGGTGGATGACAACCGTACCTATCTGGAGACCATTTCCAGTTTGCTCTCCGAGAGCGGGTTGGAAGTCTCCACAGCCATGGACGGTGTGGAGGCGATGGACATCATTCGTCAGCAGAAGCCTGACGTGGTGGTGCTGGACATCGTCATGCCCCGCATGAACGGCTACGAAGTGTGCCGGGAAGTGAAGGGAGATGAAAGCACCAAGCACATCCGCATTGTCGTGTGTTCCACCAAAGATCAAGCCTTTGATATCGAGTGGGCCAAGCGCAATCGAGCGGATGCCTATGTAACCAAGCCCTTCAAGCCTCAAGAGCTATTGGCTACCATCAAACAGCAGTTGCGGGAGATCAAGGAGACCGGCCAAAAATGAGTCGCGTTTTGGTGGTGGAAGACAGTCAATCGCAGCGAGAGATGATCGGCAAGTTGCTGCAGGAGAATGGCTTTGAGGTGATGACGGTGGGAGATGGGGTGGAAGCCGTAGAGGCGGTGAAGCAAAGCAAGCCCGATCTGATTGTGCTCGACATCGTTATGCCGCGGATGAATGGCTACGAGGTGTGCCGTCTCCTCAAGGCCGATCCGCTCACCCAAAAAACCCCGATCGTCATGTGTTCCTCCAAGGGCGAAGAATTCGACCGCTACTGGGGGATCCGCCAGGGAGCAGATGCCTACATTGCCAAGCCTTTCCAGCCGCAGGAACTGGTGGGTACGATTAAGCAATTACTGAGAGGCTAGGAACCGCCCATCCCGCTTCTATGCCTGCTGGCAGAGCCCAGAAGGGCTCTAGGCCCTGGGCAAGGGAGGGGCGGCCACCCCTCCACAAGACCATCGATACGGGGGAGCATCATGCTGGGGGATCTGGATCTGTTGATGGGGGATGAGACCCAAGAATTGCAGGAAATGGAGGCTCCCGAAGGTGAGCTATTCCTGAAATTCAAGGTCGCCACCGGAGAAGAATTTGCGCTGCCGGCGGTAGCGGTTGTGGAGGTGATAAGCATCGGCCCCGAGAAAATTACCCCCATGCCGAATGTCGCGCCAGTTCTGCTGGGCACTCTAAACTTGCGGGGCGAAATCATTTGGGTTGCGGATCTGGGGCAATTTTTGGGGATCAGCCCGCCCCTCAACCTCGACCGCGCCGAGCTCCCTGTGGTGGCCGTGATGGATCAACAGGATTTGCTGATGGGCCTGGCCGTGGATTCAATTGTGGGCATGGAGTGGCTGAAGACGGAATCGGTGCGGCCTGTTCTCGTGGCTCCTGAGTCGATGGCTCCCTTCTTGCGAGGGGAATGGGTGGTGCCCGAGACGGGATCCCGCCTGCCATTGCTGGATCAGTCGGCCATCCTCAGATCCAATCGTTGGAGTTAACAGGCAGTCCTCTGTGAACTTGGCAAAAAGAGAGTGTATAGTTCCTATCAAAGAGCCAGGCTGGCTTCCTTCACAATGGGGAAAGCCGGTCTTGTCCAAAGTGCGCGCCAAGCCTGGTGAAGGTGGGGTTGCCTTGACAGCTATATCGGGAGATGGCGGCAAAAACGTGTTCTTGTACTCGCTATGGGCAGAGGGAGAAATAGCCTACATACATAGTATCTGAGATGAAGGTGTTGGTGTTGGGGGGCGTTCCGTTGGCATCTGCGTTGAAGCGTGAACAGAGCTAACCAAGCAGGGAAGGGAGGATCCATGGTTTCGAGCGCGAACACTCAGAGAGACTTCACCGAGGCAATGGTCGCCTTTTGGCAGGGAGACTACGTTCAGGCAGTACGGTTGTTGAACCAAGTGGCCGCTGCTCAGCCACAGGATACCGCCGTCAAGTTGCTGCTGGCTTCGGCCCAAAGGCAAGCCGGGCTGTTGCTGGAAGCTCGCCACACCTACAGCACCATCCTACAGACGGCCAGTGATCCCGACGAGCTGGAGTCGGCCCGCAAGGGGCTGGAGGAGCTGCTGCAAATGGCACCGGAGCTGGCGGACATGCCCGACTCCTCAGAAGCAGTGGACGAGCTTCGCTCGCAAGAGGGGTTGGCGGATGAGTCCCCCGCCGCCGATCCCTTCCTGCAGTTTGAGGAGAGCAGGGAAGAGGAAGTGGATCCCTTCTCAATGGCAGGCGACCCCTTTGCCGCCGCTGGGGATGTTTTGGCTGAGGAAGGCGGATTCGAGGATCCCTTTGAGACCGGGCTGCAGATGCCGGAGGCCGAGCCGTTGTTCCCATCTTACCAGCTGCCAACCCATCCGCGGGTGACGCCGCCGGCCATTTCGGGGCGGGTAAGTGCGCAAGAGAGCAGGCCTCACACCGATCCGGTGGTCGAGGATGACTTTGCCTTCCTGAACGAGTTCGACCGAGAGCACTTGCAAGCCCTGGAAGGCGACTCCGACTCCATTACGCAGTTGGCCGGCGATGCAGATTTTCCCGAAGAGATGGGCTTGTCCCTACCCGGCTTTGAGGAGGAGGGAGGGGGATCCCTGGATGAGGGCCTGCCGACGGAATTGGCCGCGCCCATGAGCGAGCCGATCCCTGCCCCCGATGAAGACACAGCCAGTCCCGGCTCTGCCCTTTTCGATCTTGACGAGCTGGACAGCCTGGATCGCGAACTGGCCGGCATGGAGGGCGGCGAGCCGGTCTTCTACCCAGATGAGGGGGCGACCGAGGGGATGGCCGGGATGGCGGCAGAGATGGCCGGCGGAGCAGCCCAAGTTTTGCAGCCTCAAGGCCTGCCCACTGCCTCGATTCCCCTTCCTGGTGCAGGCGAAGCAGGGACAAGAACATCTGCCGGGCTCGCCAACCGCCCGCTTGCCGATCGGCAATTGGCCACGGCGCTGATCCAAGGAGCGGTGAGTTTGGCTGCCGGGCTGGCGATTGGCCTGGGGATCCCGGCCAATGGGGGAGCTCGCTTGATGGCCGGCGTCATCGGAGGTGGGGTGGTCGGCACGGTAGCCGGGGTTGTACTTGGGGCCAGTAGTGCCAAACACCTTCGCTCCGCCGCCCAAGAGCTGGCTGGCCACTTTGCCGCCTTGGCCCAGGGGAATTACTCAGTACGAGCCACAGTCAATGCCCCTGATGAGCTGGGGCGCTTGGCCGACAGCTTCAACCAGATGGCGGCTGCCATTGAGGCCACCTTCACAGAACTGAACCAGCGGGCTGCCGAGCAGGGGCAAGCTAAGGAAGACCTCCAGCGCCAGGTGATTCGCCTGTTGGACGACGTGGAAGGGGCTGCCCGTGGGGATCTAACCGTGCGGGCAGAGGTGACTGCCGATGTGCTGGGGGCGGTGGCCGACTCCTTCAACCTGACCATTCGCAGTCTGCGAGACATTGTCAGCCAGGTGAAGCGGGCCGCCGCCGCCGTGAACGATGCCGCCTTGCAGAATGAGGACTTTGCCCGCAGCCTCTCCGCCGATGCCTTGCGCCAGGCGGAGGAGATTTCCAACTCCCTCAACTCCATTCAGGAGATGACGGAGTCCATTCAAGAGGTGGCCAGCAACGCCCGCGAGGCGGCCAACGTGACCGCCCAAGCCACAGAAGCAGCCTCTCGCGGTGGAGAAGCGGTGGATCGGACGGTCAGCGGCATCCTGGAGATCCGGGAAACGGTGGCGGAAACCACCCGCAAGGTGAAGCGCTTGGCGGAGTCCTCGCAGGAAATCTCCAAGATCGTGGCCTTGATTTCACAAATTGCCTCGCGCACCAACCTGCTCGCCTTGAACGCCAGTATTGAGGCCGCCCGAGCCGGGGAATCGGGACGGGGCTTTGCCATCGTGGCCGATGAGGTGCGACAACTGGCCGACCGAGCCGCCAAGGCCTCGAAGGAAATCGAGCAGATTGTGTTGCAGATCCAATCGGAAACCGGCAACGTGATGACGGCCATGGAAGAGGGCACCCAACTGGTGATCGAGGGGACACGGCGGGCCGAGCAGGCCAAGAACAGCCTGGACGAAATCATCGAGGTCAGTCGCCGCATCGACGAATTGGTGCGGGCGATTTCTCAGGCCACTGTGCAACAGACGGAAACCTCTCGCTCGGTGGCGCAGTTGATGCAATCGGTGGAGTTGACCGCCAACGAGACTTCCAAGGAGGCGCAGAAGGTGGCGACTTCGCTGCAACAGTTGGTGAGCATTGCCCGTGAGCTGCAGGCTTCCGTCGGTCGCTTCCGGGTGGGGGATGAATGAGCAAATCTGCTTTTTTGAGGGCATTCTAGGGACTAAGGATCCCAGGGACGAGAAGTCCCCGCTCTTCCACGGCACTGGGATCCCCCTTTGCAACATTGGCCAAACGCTTTGCTCAGCCTGGTCGGTCTGTTATCACTGATGCATACTTGTGGGCTGTAGGAAGGGCCTCCTGCCATGAACGAAGAAGCACAGAAGCGGATCCTCAGTTATTTCATTGAAGAAGCCCGCGACCACTTGGCAACGATCGAGCAAGGGCTCCTCAGCCTGCGCGACAGCATGAGCGATCCTGAGCTGATCAACGAGCTGTTCCGGGCTGCTCACTCCATCAAGGGGGGAGCCGCCATGCTGGGCCTCACCAGCATCCAACGGACGGCCCACCGCATGGAGGATTTTTTCAACATCTTTCGCTCTCGTCCCGGCGGAGTGCCTGTCGATCAGCACCTGGAAACTTTGCTCTTGCAGGCCTTTGATGGGCTTGCGATGTTGTTGGAGGAGCTACAGAGCCCCCGCGGCCTCACCGAAGAAGTTGGCAACACCACGCTGGCGGAATTGGAGCCGGTTTTTCAAGAGACCGAAAGGCACATTCAAAATCTTCTGGGCGAGGGCCCTGTCTCAGCTCCCGTCTCGCCACCGGCAGCCCGTACCCTGCAGCAGGACATGGCAGAGGTGGTGCCGCAGCAGTTGCGCCAGATGCTGGAGCTGTTCAAGCGAGGGGAGCAGCCAGGCGTTCGCGATCAGCTAGTGGCGGCCAACGCCGTCCTCAAAGAGATCGGACAAGTTCATCATCTGGCGGGCTGGCAGCAGTTGACAGAAACTTTCGGGCAAGCCCTGGGCAACCCCGACGCCGATCTGCGAACGTTGGCTTTGGTCGCCCTGCGGGATTTGAAGCAGGGACAGCAGCTCATTTTGGCCGGCCAGCCGGAACAAGTTGCCCCTTCTCCAGAACTGCAACAACTGGCTCGCCCTGCCGCCCCCCCTGCCCCACCGGATCCTTGGGAGGTGCTGGTGCATCAGCAGATCCCAGCTCTGTTGCGCCAGATGCTGGAGTTGTTCAAACGTCCCGACGACCCAGCTACCCGACCGGCCCTGCAAGCTTTGGCGCAATCTTTGCAGGATTTGGGACAGTCCTCAGCTCTGGATCTGGGAGGCTGGACAGACTTAGCCCGCTTGATCGTCGAGATTTTGGCGGATCCCGGCCAGAACTTGCGACAACTGGCCCTGCCGGTGCTGCGAGATCTGAAGCAAGCTCACCAAGCTCTGGCCAGCGGAGCGGCAAACACCATCCAGCCCTCGGCAGAGTTGCTGGCCTTCCGCCCTGTGCCGGCAGCCCCCGAAGAGCCAGAGGTCTCGAAGCTCTTCGAGCTTGGCCTTGCTGGGGAGTCTGAGGCAGAGCCGCTGTTTACCCAACCTGAAGATGCCCCAGAGGATTGGGCTGCGGCTGCTTGGATCCCTGCCGAAGCAAGTGCTGCCCCCCATCGGAGCTGGGAAGCTGAGCCCATGCCAGAAGCCGAGACATCCTTGCAGGAGCAGGAGAGCGCAGAAGCGAGCTGGGATCAAGTGGTGGAACAGCCGGCATCCCTCTGGGAAATGGACACGGCTTTGGATTCAGAGAACCTGCTCGCTCCTGCACAAGAGGAGAGCCTAGATCTGAGTTGGCCGGAGGCCGCAGCGGCCTGGGAGGAAGACCGGGAAGCAGCCGCCGTGCCGGCAGAAAACCCAGAAGAGGATGGGCTGGGATCCAACTTGGCCTCTGTTGCGGAAGACTTCCATGCCACCCCCTTGGATCTGGAGGAAGAAGCCGCTTCGGCCTTTGACGAGCTGTTTGCCAACGCAGAAGCGCTATCCGATATCGAGGAGTTCCCGCCGGAGCTGATCCCCCCTTCTCCTGAGCCTTTCTTGCAGACCTTTGCGGAACCGAGCCCAAGCTTGGAGGAGGAGGGAGTCGAGGCCGATCTGGCGGATCTGTTTGCCGAAGTGGTGGGTGAAGCGGCAGCAGAGCCTGCCGAGCTGACAGGGGCTGAGGAAGCGAGCCAGGCCGTCTGGACGGTTGCACAACAGGAAGTGCCGGCCCAAGCTGCTGCAGAAATCGCAGAGGAGGTGTTTGACTTTGCCCCAGAGGAAGCCGCAAGTGCCGGAGTGGAGGCGTTGTTTGAGCTCGAGGAACTCTCCGTAGAGAATGTTCCCCTGCAGGAAATGCCCGAGCTCCCTGACGTTGGGGCCATTTCCGATGGGGATTCGGTGGCGGATCTTTGGGCGGCTGAGCCGTCCCCACCCCTTCAGCAGGCCATCGGGGATGGGGATCTCTGGGCTGAATTCCCCGCCGATATTCGGCTGGAGGATTTTTCCACCCCGGCAGACTGGGATTCTGGGGAGATGGGATCCCCAGAGTTGGCCGACTCTGCTGCGGATGAGGCTGCCGAAGATAGCTGGGAGAGCCTTTTCTCCACCCCTGCAGCCGATCAAGCCTGGTCGATGCCGGAAGAAAGCGAACCTTCTGGATTTTTTGATGTTGCTTTTGAGCCCTCTTTTGATGTTGCGGATTCTGGCCCGGCTGCGGTTGAGCGACTGGAAGACCTCTTTGCCGAGGAATCCTTGCCGACGTTGGAGGAATTTGCTGCTGCTGGCGAGCCAATGGCAGCGGCAACCCCAGACTTCGAGGCCGAGCTGGGCCTAGGCGATCTCTTCGCCGGCGAGACTCCGGCAGCAGCATCAGACGCCCAGGAGGGGGCTTGGTTGGAGGAGGTGTTCCCGGCCCAGGAAGAAGAGCTCTCTGGGGAAACACAGCCTACCGATTTGGCGGGCACTGCCCCCTCGCCAGAGTTTTCCTTCGACCGCCTCAATGCTCTATTTGCCGAGGAGACCGAAACCGAAGCCCTGAGCTTAGAAGCCGGCGGATCCCTCTCGGCCATGGATGGCGAGGTGGATTTGGATGAGCTGAGCCGGTTCTTTGCAGAAAGGGAGGCCGCCCAGGAAGGGATCCCCTCAGATCTTGCCACCTTCCTGGGCGAGGCAGAGGCTTTGCAAGGGAGCAATCTGGAGGGAGTGACTCTGCCTGAGCCAGAACCACTTGTAGCTGCTGCAGAGCAAGGCGGAGCTTCCCAGCCGGCAGAAGAGGATCTGGCAAGCCAACTGGAAAGCCTGTTCACAGAGGATGAGCTCTTGGCTGCCCCGAGCGCGACTGTTCTTGGCAGCGAGACCCAGCTCTCGGAGGAAGAAGCGCCGGAAGTCTCTCCTACCCCAAGTTTGGACGATTTGGCCGCCCTTTTCGATGCCGCCGAACCAGCGGTGCCTCCTGAGCTGGAAGAGTTCATCGCTCCCATTGTGGGATCCCCTGCAGCCGTGAGCGGCGAGGTTGCCGACGATTTCGCAGCCCAACTGGAATCCCTCCTAGTCAATCTCGAGGTCGCCCCCCAGGCCTCTGCAGCAGCGCCGGCACCTTCTCCGTCCGCTGTCGCTGCCGCCCCAGCAACAGCCGCCCCCACGGCACCGGCTACACGGCGATCTGCCCTCAGCAACCCTGTGATGCGGGTGGAGGTGCGCCACCTCGACTCCATCAACAACTTGGTGGGAGAGTTGGTGGTCATTCGCAACAGCATGGAGCAAAACCAAACTCGCCTGCGCCAGTTTCTGGATGGCCTACTGGGCCGTGTGCAACAACTAGGGGATCTGGGCCAGCGCATGCGGGATCAGTACGACCGCTCCCTGTTGGAGTCGGCTTTGTTCTCCAGCCGCAGCGGCTCAGCCTATGGCGGCACGGTAACGGTGGGCTTCGGTCGCAATGGCGAGGGAGCCGGACACAGCAGGCGAGGGCATTCTTCCGGCCAAGAGTTCGACAAGCTGGAGATGGATCAGTTTACGACCTTCCACACTCTGGCCCAGGAGATCATTGAGCTCATCGTGCGGGTACGCGAGTCTTCCTCGGACATCGAGTTTGCCGTCGATGAGGCAGAGCAGATCACCCGCCAATTCCGCCAGGTCACCACCCAACTGCAAGAAGGCCTGAACCGGGCGCGCATGGTGCCCTTCGCGCAAATTGCCGACCGCCTGCCCCGCGCCGTCCGTGATCTCTCCATCAAAACGGGCAAACAGGCCAGCCTGGTGGTGGAAGGCCGCGACACCCTCATCGACAAAGCCATCCTGGAAGAGCTCTCCGACCCGATGACCCACCTGGTAAACAACGCCCTGGTGCACGGGATCGAGCCCCCTGAGGAGCGGCGCCGCTTGGGCAAGCCCCCTGAGGGCAAGATCACCGTCAGGGCCTTCTACCAAGGCAACCAGACAATCATCGTTGTCGCCGACGATGGCGCCGGGATCCCGGTGGAGAAAATCAAGGCCAAGGCGCAAAGGCTGGGGCTGCTGTCAGAGCAGGCAACCGAAGACGAAGTATTCAACGTCCTCTTCCACCCCGGCTTTAGCAGCCGCGAGGCCAGCGAGGTGGACGACCTGGCCGGGCGGGGGGTTGGCTTGGATGTGGTGCGCCGCAACATCACCGATCTGCGCGGCAGCATCCAAGTGGATTCCGTGCGCGGCAAGGGCACCACCTTCACCATCCGCCTGCCGCTCACCTTGAGCATTTCCAAGGCGATGGTGTGTGTCAGCGACAAGGCTCTGATCGCCTTTCCTCTCGACGGTGTGGAGGAAATGCTGGATGTTCCTGTCGACGAGGTGAAGCCGGACGAGCAGGGGCGGCCCTCCATTCCCTGGCGGGATCAACGCCTTCCCTTCCAACCCCTCTCGAATCTGTTGTCCTACAGCCGCAGCCACAGCCGCAGCCGCTCCGAGGTCTACAGCGTTGCCCAGGATGAGGGCATCATCCCCATCGTCATCCTCCAAAGTGCCGGCCAGTATGTTGCCCTGCAGGTGGACAGCTTTGTGGAAGAGCAGGAAATCGTGATCAAGCAATTGCGCGGGCCTGTGCCCAAACCACCTGGCATTTCTGGGGCAACGGTGCTGGGCAATGGTCGCGTGCTGCCCATTGCTGATGTCCTTGAACTGGTGGATATGGCCCAAGGCCGCCGTCGCGATCTCAGCCGCCTCTGGGCAGAGCGTCGCGCTGCGGAGCCACGTGTCGAGGAAACCCATCAAACCACGGTGCTCATTGTGGATGACTCGATTGCGGTGCGGGAGCTGCTCTCCATGTCCTTCCAAAAGGTGGGCTACCGGGTGGAGCAAGCCCGCGATGGACAGGACGCCTGGGAAAAGCTTCGCGGTGGCTTGCGCTGCGATCTCATCTTCTGCGACATCGAGATGCCGCGCATGGACGGCCTGGAGTTGCTCTCCCGCATACGGGCAGACAGCAACCTCAAGCATATTCCGGTAGCTATGCTTACCTCAAGGGGGGCAGAACGGCACCGGCAGACAGCCCGGGAGCTGGGAGCCACTGCCTACTTCACCAAGCCCTACTTGGAGGAAGAGTTGTTCAGCGCTGCCGCCCGCATGTTGCAAGGGGAGCAGTTGTTGACGCCTAGCCCCGCTCCCTGAGCCTTAGCGGGTGCCGTTCGCGCTAGTGGGTTGTAGGCCCTACGACCAGCAAAGGTATGGGGATCCCGGTATAGGCCGATATGCCTCACCCATGCTGAGTAGAGGGATCCCGTGATGGATGCCAGAATAACAGAAGTGCTTGATCCCCCGGTGTGTTGTCAAGGGGAGGAATCCGTGCAGATTCGCTTTGCTGTGGTGAGCGATCCCCACGTCACCCTTCCCTCCACCCTTTGGGATCACCCCAACCGGTTTCATTTGGTGGAGGTGAGCATCCCGGCTCTGGAACAAGTTTTGCAGCATCTGGTGCAGTTGCCTTTGGATTTTCTCCTTTTGCCGGGGGATCTGACCCAGCATGGGGAACCGGAAAACCACGCCTGGTTGGCGGAGCGCCTGGCCCGTTTACCTTTCCCAGCTTTTGTGGTGCCCGGCAATCACGATGTGCCCCAGCTTGAGGCATTGCCAGAGTTTCCCCGCTACTACCAAGCTTTTGGCTATGAGGACGGGCGGTCTTTGGATTACAGCCGCCTGTTGCAGCCAGGGATCCGTTTGATCGGCCTCAATTCCAACCACTTTGATGCTCAGGGCCAGTTGGTGGGGTGTCTAACTTCGGAACAACTGACCTGGCTGGAAAAGGAATTGGCAGCAGCCGAAGAGGAGCTGGTGCTGCTGATGGTGCACCACAACGTGGTCGAGCATCTGCGCGGGCAGTCCCTCCACCCCTGGGGCCGTCGCTACATGCTGGAGAATGCCTCTCAATTGCGGCGGCTGCTGCAAGCTTACGGGGTGCAACTGGTGTTCACCGGACATTTGCACATTCAGCACATCGCCCGGCGAGGGGGGGTTTACGACATTACCACCGGCTCTTTGGTCAGTTTTCCCCATCCCTACCGCCTTGTCGAGATCCGACTGGATCGCGAGACCGGGATCCACGTCCATATCCAAAGCTACCGGGTGGGATCCCTGCCCGGTTGGCCCGATTTGCAGGCGTTCTCGCGGGAGTGGATGGGTCAGCGCAGCGAACCGGTGGTGGTTAAGTTTTTAACCTCTGCGCCGCTGCATTTGCCCCTGGAGCAGGCCCAAGCCTTGGCCCCACAATTGCGCCACTTTTGGGCAGGGGTAGCTGCCGGGGATCCAGACCTCGCTTTTCCAGACTTCCCACAGCCGGCAGGTCGATTCCTGGAGCGATTTAGCCGTTGTTTTCGCTGCCCACCCGATAATCAGGCGCAGCTCCATTTGCTGCCTCGGGGTTTTTCTATTTCTTAGGAACCAGGGCAAAGAATGGCCTTTGCAGGATTTGGCAGTTGGCGAAGCGGTACCGTTTGTTCTTTCGGAAACATTCCTAGGGTTGGGATCCCTCGATGTGGGAGTAGGGCTCTAGGTGGATGGTGACCCGCACCGGCCCGTAGCGCTCCTGCAGCAGTTGCTCCACCGCTTCGGTGATGCGATGGGCCGACTCCACGTCCAGCGGCTCCACCACCATGTGCATTTCGATAAAGATCATCTGCCCTGGGATGCCGCGGGAGGTGATGTCGTGGCAGTCCAGAACTCCAGGCAGGCTGAGAACCAGCTCCCGCAAGGTCTTAGGCGGAATAGCCACCCGGTCGGTGAGGAAAGGGATATTCTCTTGTAACACTTCCCAGCCGCTCCAGAACACCAGCAGCCCCACCGGCACCGCCAGCACCTGATCCAGCCAGGGGATCCCCCAGTAGTGGATCCCGGCCAGTCCCAGCAGCACCGTCAGGGTTACCCAAACATCGCTGAGGGTATGGCGGGCATCGGCCAAGAGCAGCGAGCTGGACAAAGCCTTGCCCCAGGAACGTTCATAGAAGGCCACGAAGAGGTTGATCCCCAGCACACCCACCATTAGGGTTAGGGTCAGTCCATCGACCTGCAGCGGCGGCTGGGGCTCGAAAAACCGTCCCACCGCTGTGCTGAGGATCTCAAAGCTGGCCATCCCCAGAAAAGCGGCGATCCCCATGGCACCGATGGCCTCAAACTTGCTGTGGCCGTAGGGGTGCTCCTCATCCGGCTCTGGCGAGGAAAAGCGGGCCGCCAGCAGGGCAAGAATGTTGCTGGCGCTATCGGCGGAGCTGTGCAGGGCATCGGCCACCAAGCTCAGGGATCCCGTCGTCAATCCCAGGATCAACTTGACCGAAAACACCAGGACATTCAGCCCCAAGGTGACGTACAGCACCCTTTGCACCTGGCGCTGACGACGAGCGGCTATGGCAGCAGAATCGGGGAAACTCACCGCCCAAAGGCTCAGAGGAAGGCCGGTTCTGCTTTATTTTGCCACCGGCTTGGGTTCAAGGCTATCTTTCCTCCCCTTGAGGATAGGGGATCCCGGTCGGCGGGGTATTTTAGAACCAAGCATCGACGCGAGGGGGAAGCGGGCTATGGACGTGGCGGTTGTGGGAGCTGGCTATGTGGGGTTGGTAACCGGCGCCTGTCTGGCTCACCTGGGCCACAGCGTTATCTGTGTAGACAACAACCCCGTCAAAATTGAAGGGCTGCAACGGGGTCGCCTGCCCATCTACGAGCCTGGGCTGGAAGAGCTGGTGCGGGGAGGCGCCGAGGCTGGCCGGCTGCACTTTACCACCGATCTGAGCTTGGCGGTGCAGGTCAGCGAAGTCATCTTCATTGCTGTAGGCACGCCGGCTTTGCCCAGCGGCGAGCCGGATCTGCGCTACGTGGAGGCCGTGGCGCGGGAGATCGGCCAGCACCTGGACGACCGCTACCGGGTTATTGTCAACAAGTCTACCGTCCCCATTGGTTCCGGCGACTGGGTGCGCATGCTTATCTTGGATGGGGCTGCTGGGGCGGCCAAGCAGCGCCTGGGCAGCCGGGAAGAGAGCGAACTGCTCTCTGGGGGAGATCGGGAGGCAACTCCTTTCTCCAGAGGATCCCTGGCTTTGCAAATCTCTCCTCGGACACCTCAGTTTGACGTGGTCAGCAACCCTGAGTTTTTGCGAGAGGGCAGCGCCATCCAGGATACCTTCTACCCGGATCGCATCGTGATTGGCTCCAACAGCCCCCGCGCCATCGAGATCCTGCGGCGGCTTTACGAGCCCATCCTCAGCCGCCAGCAGGGCTTGGGTGGGGATCCCGTGCCTTTACTGGTTACCGACTTGGCCTCCGCCGAGATGATCAAATATGCCGCCAACGCCTTCTTGGCCACCAAGATCAGCTTCATCAACGAGATCGCCAACATCTGTGAGCGCACCGGTGCCGACATCACCCAGGTGGCAACAGGGATCGGCCTCGATAAGCGCATTGGCCGCGCCTTTCTCAACGCCGGTATAGGCTGGGGAGGGAGCTGCTTCCCCAAGGATCTGTCAGCTCTCATTCAAACAGCTGCTGACTACGGCTATGAGGCCAAGCTGTTGCGGGCTAGTGTCGAGGTCAACTGCGAGCAGCGGCAGCGCCTGGTGGAAAAGCTGCAGCAAGCCCTCAAGGTGCTCAAGGGCAAGACCATTGGCCTTTTGGGCCTCACCTTTAAGCCCCACACCGATGACCTGCGGGATGCCCCCTCTCTGACGTTGATCGAGCAGCTCCACCGGCTGGGGGCCAAGGTGAAAGCGTATGATCCCATTGTGTCGGCTTCGGGGATGCGGGAGGGCCTGGCCCACGTGATAGTGGAAACGGATGTGTTTCGCCTGGCCCAGGACTGCGACGCCCTGGTGCTGGTGACCGAGTGGCCGGAGTTTTTGTCGCTGGATTACCGGCACCTTGCCGAGCTGATGCGGCGGCCTTTGCTGATCGATGGCCGCAATTGCCTTGACCGGCAGGCCGTTCAACAGGCGGGTATCACCTTGATTGGAGTGGGCTGGTGAAGATCCTGGTCACGGGTGGTTTGGGATTTATCGGCTCCCATCTGGTCGGCCGCCTTCTGCAAGAAGGCCACGCAGTTATCTGCCTCGATAACGGCTACACGGGGCGGGAGGAGAACGTACAGGCCCACCGCGACAACCCCGCCTTTACTTTGCTGTGGCACGATGTGGCCGAGCCGCTGCCGCCGGAGCTGGAAAAAGCCGGTATCCAGCAAATCTACCACCTGGCCTGTCCCGCCTCGCCGCCCCACTACCAGGCGGATCCCATCCACACCATCCGCACCGGTGTCTGGGGCACCTACCACCTGCTGGAGCTGGCCCAGAAAACAGGATCCAGGTTCCTGCTGGCCTCGACTTCAGAAGTGTACGGGGATCCCCAGGTGCACCCCCAGCCGGAGGACTATTGGGGCTATGTCAACCCCATCGGCCCGCGGGCCTGCTACGACGAGTCGAAGCGCCTGGCCGAAACCCTGACTTTTGACTGGCAGCGGCAACACCAGACGGAGATCCGCGTCGCCCGCATCTTCAACACCTATGGGCCGGCCATGCGGGAGGATGATGGCCGCGTGGTCAGCAACTTCATCGTCCAGGCGCTGCGCAGGGATCCCCTCACCGTCTATGGGGATGGATCCCAGACCCGCAGCTTCTGCTACATCGCCGACCTCATCGAAGGCCTGGTGCGCCTGATGAACGGCCCCTATCCCGGCCCCTTTAACCTGGGCAACCCGCAGGAGTTCACCATCCTGGAGCTGGCGCAGCAGGTCTTGGCCCTCACCGGCAGTCCTTCCCCCATCGTCCACCGGCCCCTGCCGACCGACGATCCCAAGCAGCGCCGGCCCGATATCCGCAAAGCCCGCACCCTGTTGGGCTGGGATCCCCAGATCCCCCTGCAGGTTGGCCTGGAGCTAACCATCCCCTACTTTCGTCGGCGGCTAGGGCTGGAGTAAGTTGAGGTCAAACTGAACAAGTTTTTTTGATGTATCCTGAGAGAGCCCATTAGGAACGCGGCTACTCGACAACCTGCGTTTTCTCGCCTGCAGTTTTCGGCTTTTCCCATGGCTCTCACCGAATCTGACCCCAAAGCTCTCCCCGGCGGCGGATCCCTGAGTTTTTTTGAGCGCTATCTCACCCTTTGGGTGGCTCTGTGTATTGTTGCCGGGATCCTGTTGGGTCGATGGTTTCCGGGCCTGGCAGAGGCGCTGGATGCCCTGAGCCTCTATCAGGTCTCCATTCCCATTGCCGTCTGCCTGTTTTTCATGATGTATCCCATCATGGTGAAAATTGATTTTGGCCAGGCAGCCCATGCCTTGCAATCGCCCAAACCGGTGCTGTTGACCCTGGGGGTGAACTGGCTGGTGAAGCCTTTTACCATGGTGGTGATTGCCCAGTTTTTCTTGGGGTGGCTGTTTGCCCCTTGGATAACCGGCACGGAAATGATCCGCGGTACAGAAGTGAGCCTCAGCAACTCCTACATTGCCGGGGCCATTTTGCTGGGCATTGCCCCCTGCACTGCGATGGTGCTGATGTGGGGCTATCTCAGCTATGGCAACCAAGGCCACACCCTGGTGATGGTGGCGGTGAACTCTTTAACCATGCTTTTCCTCTACGCGCCGCTGGGCCGCTGGCTGCTGGCCATGAGCGATTTAACGGTGCCCTGGCAAACCATTTTGCTATCCGTGGCCATCTACGTGGGCCTACCGCTAGTTGCAGGAGCAGCCTCTCGCTATTGGATTCTTAAAACCAAGGGCCGGGAATGGTTTGAGAAAGCTTTTTTGCGCTACCTCAACCCCATTGCCATCACCGCCTTGCTGGTGACGCTGGTGCTGCTTTTTGCTTTTAAAGGGGATCTCATTGTGGAAAATCCCTTCCACATTTTGTTGATTGCAGTGCCGCTTTTTGTGCAGACCAACCTTATTTTTGGCCTCACCTATGTGGCAGCCCAGAAACTGGGCTTGTGCTATGAGGATGCCGCTCCGGCGGCTTTAATCGGCGCCAGCAATCACTTCGAGGTGGCCATTGCAACGGCGGTGGTGTTGTTTGGCTTGAACTCCGGGGCCGCCCTGGCCACCGTCGTAGGGGTGCTGATTGAGGTGCCGGTGATGCTGATGC
The DNA here is from genome assembly GCF_047462375.1 of Synechococcus sp. H55.8. Classification (NCBI taxonomy): domain Bacteria; kingdom Bacillati; phylum Cyanobacteriota; class Cyanophyceae; order Synechococcales; family Synechococcaceae; genus Synechococcus; species Synechococcus sp. H55.8. The sequence goes on from NZ_JANSJC010000027.1 coordinate 20,315, forward strand.
TGGTGGAAGTATGTAAACGCACCGCCTTTTATTTTCCCCGCCAGCCGGAGAAGGCCAGCTTGCCGGATCCCCGCTGTCTTAAAATCAGCCCTTGAGGGATCCCTGTAGCCCATGAACTTGCCCCCAGATCGCCAACGGGAACACCAGGCCAATGAGCGCACCTTTCTGGCCTGGCTGCGCACCTCTGTGGCTCTCATTGCCTTTGGCTTTGCCCTCGCCCGCTTCAGCTTATTTCTGCGGCAGATTGAAGCCGCCCACTCCCCTGAGCAGCCCGCCGCGGCGCACGGCCTCCTGAGTGCCCAGAACTTGGGCCTCCTGTTGGTGATCTTTGGAATCCTGATGATCGGCCTTTCTGCTTGGCGCTACAACCAGGTGATGCGGCAAATCGAGGCAGGCGACTTTCGCCCCAGCCGTTTCCTCATCTGGATCATGGCTGCCGTTGTGGCCCTGTTTGGGCTGCTGAGCCTTCCCCTGCTGCTGCGCCGTCCCCGCCCTCAGGAACCTCCGCGGCTCAGCCTGCCGGAGTGAAGGGCCGCCAGGGGTTCCAGTTGCTGAGCCTGCTGCTTGAGGCGCTTGATTAACTGCTTGCACACCACCTCGCACAGCTCAAAACAGATGGGATCCGCAATTTGGTAGTAGACGCTCACGCCCCTGGGCTCGCGGCTGACGATCCCTGCCTGCGCCAGGATCTTGAGATGTTTGGAGACGTTGGCCTGGCCCATGCCGGTGGCCTCTAGGATTTGGGTAACGTTCTTGGGCCCCGAGCGCAACTGACACAGGATCTGCAGCCGGCTGGGCTCCGCCAAAACCTTGAAGTACTCCGCCACGCTGGTCAGCACTTCCGGCGTCAGGGTCAACTGGCACTCGTCTTTGCCACCTTTCACGAGCTTGTCCCAATCCATAGTCTGTTCTGTCTTGAGGGAGGTGGTAGCTTGATTTTAACACTAAATAGTTATATAGTAGCTCTAGAGACCCGAATTCGGATCGCTTTCGGGTTTTGTCAACAGACAGGAGGGCAGCATGCTATTTCGCCAACTGTTCGACTCCGAGACGAGCACCTACACTTATTTAATCGCAGACCCAGACACCCGCGAGGCCGTACTGGTGGATCCGGTGTTGGAGCAGGTGGAGCGGGACTGGAAGTTAATTCAAGAGCTGGGTCTGACCTTGAAGTACTGCCTGGAGACCCACGTTCACGCCGACCACATCACCGGCACCGGCAAGCTGCGGGAGTTGAGCGGCTGCCAAGGGGTGGTGCCGGTTCAGGCCAAGGCACAATGTGCCGACCGCTTCATCGGCCATGGGGAAACGCTGCAGGTGGGATCCATTGTCATCGAGGCCATCGCCACCCTGGGCCACACCGACAGCCACATGACCTACCGCGTCAATGGGGATCGCGTTCTGACCGGCGATGCCCTGCTCATTCGCGGCTGCGGGCGCACCGATTTCCAAAGTGGGGATCCCGGCTTGATGTACGACCACGTGACGCAGCACCTGTTTACCCTGCCGGACGAGACGCTGGTCTATCCCGGCCATGACTACCGGGGACACACCGTCTCCACCATTGGTGAAGAGAAGCGCTGGAACCCCCGCTTCGTGGATCCGGAAACCGGTAAGCTGCGCTCGCGGGAGAGCTTTATTGCCCTGATGAACAGCCTCAACCTGCCGCAGCCCAAGAAGATCCAGGAAGCGGTGCCGGCCAACGAGCAGTGCGGCCAAGTGGCAGCCGCAGTTTAGTTGCTAGGGCTGGCTAGACTTCTCTCAGGCGGCCCGTCAGAAAGGGGAGGGTTGAGAGTGGATCCCAAACATCTCTATGAGAGGGATTTCTATGCTTGGACTCAGCAACAAGCCCAATTTCTGCGGGAGCGGGCTTGGGAGAAGCTAGATCTGCCCCATTTGATTGAGGAGATGGAATCGTTGGGCAGGCAACAGCGGCAAGAGCTGCGTAACCGGCTGGGGGTTTTGGTGGGGCACCTCCTCAAGTGGGAGTATCAGCCGCAGGCCAGATCGGTAAGCTGGCTTCTTACCCTACAGGTGCAGCGGCAGGAAGTTCTGGATCTGCTGGAGGAAAACCCAAGCCTGAGGCCCTATTTGCCGGAGGCCATCTCCAAGTCTTACCTGAGGGCGCTCCAACTGGCTCTAGAAGAGACCAAGCTGCCCAGAAAGACTTTTCCCCAGACCTGCCCTTACTCTCCCGAGCAAATCCTGGATAGCCAGTTTTATCCTGGCGAGCCCAGCAGGTTGCTGGAGGAGGAAGATTAGAAATCCCTAAGTCTTACAACAACCCTAGAAGCAAGGAAGAAACCATGACCGTAGCTCAACAAAATCCTACAGCTCAGCAGGAACGGGATCCCCGTCTCAAGGAGATCGACGCTTGGACTTTAAAGCAGTGGCTGGATCAAGGGCGGGTACAGCTCATTGACGTGCGGGAGCCGGCAGAATACCACGACGAGCGGATCCCGGGGGCGATCAACATGCCTCTATCTACCTTTGACCCCGCCAAGGTGCCGATCTCGACGCCGGAAAAGCCGGTGGTGCTGCAGTGCCGCATGGGCAGCCGCTCCATCCGTGCCGGCTGTCAGTTGCTCGAATACGGCTGGCCGGAAGCCATTAGCCTCAAAGGTGGGATCGAAGCGTGGAAGGCCGCCAAGCTGCCCACCACCCGCACCCGCAACGCGCCCATCTCGGTAATGCGACAGGCGCAGATTACAGCGGGATCCCTGGTGCTTGTAGGAACCCTGCTGGGAGCCTTTGTCCATCCCGGCTGGCTGGTATTGAGTGGCTTTGTGGGGGCGGGGCTGGTGTTTGCCGGGATCACCAACACCTGTGGCCTGGCGCTGCTTTTGGCCCGCCTGCCCTGGAACCGGGGTCAGACGCTATGAGCGGGATCCCGTCCGCCTCTTCCCCAAAGCAGGGGGTTTGGGCGCGCTACCTGCCCTTGGCCAAGGATTCCCTGTGGTGGCTTCGCTACCAGCGAGAGGATCTGCCGGGGGATCTCATTGCCGGGGTGGTCTCGGCCATCCTGTTGGTGCCCCAGAGCATGGCCTACGCGCTGCTGGCCGGCCTGCCCCCCGAGACAGGCCTCTACGCCAGCATCCTGCCGGTGATCGCCTACGGCTTCCTGGGATCCAGCCGGGCTTTGTCGGTGGGGCCGGTGGCCATCATCGCCCTGCTGGTAGCCTCGGGTTTGGAGCCGCTGGCCGAGCCGGGCAGCCCGGAGTATGGCCAGTTGGCGCTGGGCTTAGCTCTGGAAGCGGGCCTGATCCAGCTAGGGGTAGGGCTGTTGCGCCTGGGGTTTTTGGCCAATTTCCTGAGCCACTCGGTTATAACGGCCTTTAGCAGTGCCGCAGCCCTAATCATTGCCCTTAGCCAGCTCCGCCATCTGCTGGGGGTGAAGATTGCCAACAGCGAGTCCTTCTGGCTGCTAGTGCAACGGCTGTGGCAGAGCCTGGATGGGGTCAACTGGGCCACCCTGGGGCTGGGGCTGTTGTCCATCGCCCTGTTGGTGTACGCCCAGCAGAAGCTGCCGGCGCAACTGCGCCGCTGGGGGATCCCGCCCCTCTGGGAGTTGCTGCTCACCAAGAGTGCTCCCCTGGCGGCCGTTTTCTTAACCACCCTGCTGGTTTGGGGGCTAAACCTCTCGGAGAGAGCGGGGGTGGCAGTGGTGGGATCCATTCCGGCTGGCCTGCCACCGCTGACGTTTCCCCAACTGAGCTGGCCAGAATGGGGATCCCTGCTGCCCACCGCCCTAACCCTCAGCTTGGTGGGCTTTACGGAAAGTTATGCCATGGCCCAGGCCCTGGCCAGCAAGCGGCGGCAGAAAGTGGATCCCAACCAGGATCTGGTGGCCCTGGGAGTGGCCAACGTGGCAGCAGCCGTCAGCGGTGGCTTTCCGGTCACGGGTGGGATCAGCCGCTCGGTGGTGAATGCTCAGGCGGGGGCCAACAGCGGTCTGGCCTCGGTCATTACGGGATCCCTGATAGCCCTGGCCATGATCTGGCTGATGCCCTTGTTTACTTTCCTGCCCCAGGCCACCCTAGCTGCCGTTGTGCTGGTGGCGGTGCTGGGACTGGTGGATTTTCACCCCCTGCTGCAGAGCTGGCGCTACGACCGCGGCGATGCCCTCGTTTGGCTGCTCACCTTTGCCAGCGTGTTGGCGATTGGGGTGGAGCGGGGGATTGGGCTGGGGGTGCTGGTCTCCCTTCTCCTCTTCCTCTGGCGGGCCAGTCGCCCCCACATTGCCATTGTTGGCCAGGTGCCGGGCACCGAGCACTACCGCAACGTGCTGCGCCATGAGGTGATTACCGATCCGCGCATCTTGGCGGTGCGAGTGGATGAGAGCCTGTTTTTTGCCAACGCCGCCTACCTGCAGGAGTACATTCTGCAAGAGGTAGCAGCGCGGCCAGCAGTGGAACAGGTGCTGCTGGTGGCCAGCGCCATTAACTTCATCGACGGCAGCGCTCTGGAGGCCCTGACCGAATTGGTGGAACGTCTGCACCAGATGGGGGTGGGCTTTGCCCTGGCCGAGGTGAAGGGGCCGGTGATGGATTGCCTCAAAAGGGTGGGGTTTGTGGAGAAAGTGGGCGCTGAGCGCTTTTTCTTGTCGACCCACCAGGCGATGCAGGCACTCAAATCCCAGGCGATGCCGGCAGCCGCTTCCGGATGAGCACCAGGGGGGTCTGCTCCGCTGCATTGCCCGCCGGGTTCTTGCGCAGCGCCTGCTCCACCAGCTCCCGCTCCACCCCTGGGCTGGCCGCCAGAACGCTTACCTCACCTAGGTCATTGGCATCCACAATGGCCACCTCGTAGCCAGTCTGGGCGTGGAGCTCGGCCACCAGCTTAGCTGGATGCCGCGGCCCCAAGACGATGAACTGGTCGTAGGGGGGCAAGGTGCCGGTGACATCGTCGATGAGGTCGGCCTGCTCCCCCGCCAGGGCATAGAACACCCCTGGGATCCCCAACAACTTGGCCAGGGATCCGACAACAAAAGCCCCCAGCACCCGCCAGGCTCCCGAGCAGTCGATCAGCGTCTGCATCCCGTAGCAGCTTGAGAGACTGGTCTTGGAGGGGAAGAAGTAGCAGAGGGTGCGGGCTAGCCAGCCAGGCTGCACCTGCAGGGGATGGCGAAAGTGGCCCTGGACGATGGCCGCCGCGCTTTCCGAGATGGCCACGATATCACCGGGCTGGATGTGAGGGCCCACGTAGCGCTGCAGCACCTCGGCAAGGTCATCGCTGGGGGTAAGCAGAGGGGTGGGAATGGCAGCCCAACTCACCGGCCCCTGCTGCTGCCAGGCCAGCTCCGGCAAGGGATCCACTTCCTGCAAGGGCAGGATTAGGTGGCTAGTCTTAAGGGTGCGCCGCTGCCGCCCGTACTGGACGTAGTCCAGCTCCAGCCAGGCCGAGCGCAAATCTGCCAGCCCTTCCCCCCTCAGCTCGATCTCCACTTCCAAGCCGGTCTGGCTTTGGGGGGTAATGATGTAGGCCTGCCAGTAGTTGTCCTGGCGAGGGGGCAGATCCACATGGCGGGAGCGCAGGCGGATCTGGGTTTGGATCCCTTCGATGGAGCTGGCACTGAGCAAATGCAGTCGCGGCTGCACCTGGGCCAAGGTGACCTCAAAGATGGGGTTGAGGTTGCGGGCCACGAACTCCGCCTGGATCAGCCAGTGATCGGGGCTGAGGCGGTTGAGGTGCCAGCTCTGCGGCTCCACCACCAGGCAGTCGGCGGGGCGGGTCTTCCGCCAGTACAGCACCGTCGCCAAACTCAAGAGCAGCCCGGCCACCACCTGAATCCAGCCTGAGGGATCCCCCAGCCAACGCCAGATCCCCCAGAGGCTCAAGACCACCCCAGCCAATACGCCGGCCACCACACCTCGGCTCACCATCCGGATTGTTGCCATCGGGATCCCACTCCTTGCAATCGTTAAGCCCTGCTAAAGCCTGCCCCTTCCGTCCAGCCCGCCCTTTAGACTACAGGTACCGACCAAGCCCTAGTCATCCTACCGGGAAACCGACAGCAAGCGGTCGCAGAATCTCTACCCACATTTCCATCTCAAACATTTAGACTACAAATAGGTTGCATTCTAAGTTTTTCTACAGCATCCTGCGGAGGTCGCCCATGGCCCACAAACAGCAGTTCAAAAGCTTTGACGATATGATCCAGGGATCCAAAACTCCCATTCTGGTGGATTTTTACGCCACCTGGTGTGGTCCCTGTCAGGTCATGGCCCAGGTGTTGGAGCAGGTGAAGCCCCAAGTGGGGGACGCCATCTCCTTTGTTAAGGTCGACACCGAAAAGTACCCCAACATCGCTGCCCGCTGGGGGATCTACGCCGTGCCAACTCTGATCCTGTTTAAAGACGGGAAGCCGGTTGACCGCATTGAAGGGCTGCTACATCCCCGAGCTCTGCTCGAGCGGCTACGGGCCCAGGTCAACTTACCGGTGGCCTGATCTGGGCAAGGGTTGGAGCCTGTGCCGCTTCTCCAAGTTCACCTGGCAGGAGAGGTGCCCTACCGCACCGCTTGGGCTTGGCAGCAGGCCCGGTTGGCCCGGATGATCCGCGATCCTGAGGTGCCGGATGGGCTTTTGTTGCTCACCCACCCGCCGGTCTACACCCTGGGGGCAGGGGCCGATCCCAAGTTTCTCAAAAGCCTGGCTGGACGGATAGGATCTCCGGATACTCAGCCAGAGTCCCCTGCTCCTGAGGGGCCGGAGATTCTGCGGGTGGAGCGGGGCGGCGAGGTGACCTACCACGGGCCGGGCCAGTGGGTGGGCTATGCCCTACTGAACCTAAAGCGCCATAGGACTGTCTACGGCTCCCATGGCCAGCCGGATCTGCACTGCTACCTGCGCCACCTAGAAGAGGTGCTCATCCAGACCGTAGCCCACTTTGGCCTGCGGGGGGAGCGGATCCCTGGCCTGACAGGGGTTTGGGTGCAAGGCCACAAGGTGGCGGCCATCGGCATCAAGGTCTCCCGCTGGGTTACCTACCACGGCTTTGCCCTCAACGTCTGTCCGGATCTGCCTGCCTTCGCGGCCATCGTGCCCTGTGGGATCCCCGATCGCCCGGTGGGATCCCTGGTGCAGTTTTGTCCGGGGGTAACAATGGCTGCCGTAGCCCCAGTGTTGGTGCAATCTTTTTGTCATGTCTTCGGGCTGCAGGCCCAGGCAGTTTCCCTGGCCGAGTGGTTGGGAGAGCCTCCTTAGTTTGTCTAAATCCGAGATGGTCCTGGATTAATCCAAGGGCGACTACTCCACCCCCAACTGGCGCAGCAGTTGCTGCAGGATGGCTTGGTCAGCAAAATTGCCGCTTTGGGAAAAAAGAGCCAAGGCCTGGCGAAAGGCAGCCATGGCAGCCTCTCGCTCCCCCAGTTGCAGGTGGGCCACGCCGCGGCTAAAGTAGGCCTCTGGGATCCCCGGATCCAACTGGATGGCCCGCTCCGCATCGGCTAAGGCCTTTTGGGGCTGGCGCAACTGGTTGTAAACGTAGCTGCGGTTAACGTAGGCCGGTGCATAGGTGGGATCCAACTCCACTGCCCGATCCAGATCGGCCAAAGCCGCCACCGGATCCCCGCGCAGCAACTTGAGGGATCCCTGCCAGTTAAACTCGGAAGCAGAGCTTCGGGTGGAGGTCTTCTCAGGAGGAGTGGGGGAGGTGGGCAAAGAGAGGGCGGGGGCAGGAGCCAGGAATGCCGCCAAGCAACCCATCAGAGCCACCCTTCCCCATCGCCGCTTCATCGTGCTCCGCTGAGGATCCCAACCCAGTCCAGTATAGACTGCCCGCAAGAGGGGCCATCCTTGCACTTAACCAACCCGCCGAGAAGCCCCGCTTTGGACCCGGGATGAGAGGCGGATTAGCTAAAATAGCTTGGCTTATCCTATCGTACTGACGGAAAAGGCACCTTGATCGAGCGCTACACTCTGCCAGAAATGGGCCAGATTTGGTCCACCGCCCACAAGCTCCAGACCTGGCTACAAGTAGAGCTGGCCGTCTGTGAGGCGCAGGCGGAGCTGGGGCGGATCCCTCAAGAGGCTCTGCAGGAGATCAAAGCCAAAGCTGCCTTTGACCCGGCGCGGGTTTTGGCAATCGAGGCGGAAGTCAAGCACGATGTTATTGCCTTCTTGACCAACCTCAACGAGCATGTGGGCGAGGCGGGGCGCTACATCCACCTGGGCTTGACCAGCTCGGATGTGTTGGACACAGCCTTGGCCCTGCAGCTTGTAGCCTCGGTTGAGATCTTGCAAGCTCGGCTGGCCGACCTCATCGCTGCTTTGCGTGAGCAGGCCCGCCGACACCGCTACACCTTGATGATGGGCCGCACCCATGGCGTCCATGCCGAGCCCATTACCTTTGGCTTTAAGCTGGCCGGCTGGCTGGCCGAGTGCCTGCGCCATCAGGAGCGCCTGACACGCCTGCGGGAGGTGGTCGCCGTGGGCAAGATCTCCGGCGCCGTGGGTACCTACGCCAATGTGCCCCCCCAGGTGGAACAGTTGGCCTGCGCCCGCTTAGGCCTCAAACCGGATACGGCCTCGACGCAGGTGATCTCCCGCGATCGCCACGCTGAGTATGTGCAGACCTTGGCTTTGATTGGCTCTTCTCTGGAGCGCTTTGCCACCGAGATCCGCCACCTACAGCGGACAGAGGTGCTGGAGGTTGAGGAGCACTTTGCCCCCGGCCAAAAGGGATCCTCCGCCATGCCCCACAAGCGCAACCCCATCAAGTCTGAACAACTGACGGGAATTGCCCGCCTCTTGCGGGGGTATGCTGTCTCGGCCCTGGAAAACATTCCCCTCTGGCATGAGCGGGATATTTCCCATAGCTCTGTAGAGCGGGTCATCCTGCCCGATGCCTCCATCCTCTGCCACTACCTACTGGTCAACATGGCAGATCTGGTGCGCCACCTGCAGGTTTACCCTGCCAACATGGAGCGCAACCTCACCCTCTACGGTGGTGTTGTCTTTAGCCAGCAGGTGCTTTTGGCTTTGGTGGAGAAGGGCTTGAGCCGTGAGGAAGCCTACCGCCTGGTGCAGGAAAATGCCCACCGCGCCTGGAACCAAGCCGGCGGAGATTTCCACGCCAATCTGCTGGCGGATCCCAGAGTAATGGCCCACCTGAGCGAGGCGGAGCTGCAGGCCTGCTTTGACCCACGGCGGCACCTCACCCACCTGGACGAGATCTTTGCCCGCTTGGGCATTTGAGGATCCCCTATGGCTTGGCAGCGGCAACATGTCTTGGGGCTGGCGGACTTTACCCGCGAAGAGTATCAAATTGTCTTGCAAACCGCCGCCAGCTTTCAGGAAGTGCTGACCCGGCGGCTGCCCAAGGTGCCCACCCTGCAGGGGAAGGTGGTGGTGACGCTGTTTTTCGAGCCTTCCACCCGCACCCGCAACAGCTTTGAGCTGGCGGCCAAGCGCCTGTCAGCGGATGTGCTCAACTTTTCCCCCGGCACCTCTTCGCTAAGCAAGGGGGAAACCATTTTGGATACGGCTCGCACCTTTTTGGCCATGGGATCCGACGTGCTCATCGTCCGCCACGCCCAGGCCGGGGTGCCGCAGCAGTTGGCCGCCGAGATCAATCGCCGCGGATCCCCAGCGGGGGTGCTAAATGCGGGGGACGGCCTGCACGAACATCCCACTCAAGCTTTGCTGGATCTATTTACCCTCTGTAGCCACCTGGATCCGCAGCGACCTCGCCTCGAGCTGCTGCAGGGGGTGAAGGTGGCCATTGTCGGTGACATCCTCCACTCGCGGGTAGCCCGCTCCAACATCTATGCTCTAGTGGCCGCTGGCGCAGACGTCCACTTGGCCGGCCCGCCCACCCTGTTGCCCAAAGACTTTGCCCAGTTTGTGCCCGGCCATACTCTGCCGGTGCACTGGCAGTTGGAGCCGGCCCTAGCAGGAGCCCGCTTCGTCATCGCCCTGCGCCTGCAACGGGAGCGGATGAGCGAATTCCTCATCCCCAGCCTGCAGGAATACCACCACCTTTTCGGCCTCACCCAGCAGCGGCTGCGCCTGTGCCACCCCGAGGTGAGGGTTCTCCACCCCGGCCCAGTCAACCGCGGCGTGGAACTGAGTTCTGAAGTGATGGAGGATCCCAGCCTCAACCTCATCGAGCGGCAAGTTGCCCACGGCGTGGCGGTGCGCATGGCTTTGCTGTACCTGATGGGCGGCGGGCGGATCCCGGCTTAGACCTCCCCCTTTCCCCTCTGGTCGGGGAACTTGAGGAGCTGCTTGACGTCTAGAGTGCTGAGGTTACTCTTCTAGCCAACTCAACGCTCTCCGCAAAAGCAAGAAAGAAGCTCTTGCGGGGGCTCTTTTGGACACATTGAACCCTACATAAGCCTATATAAGCTTGGCAAGATTTGGGGCAGCTTTCTGCTCTAGGTTCTGCGCAACTTATCTTCTGTTCAAACTTTTTTTCTGGCTGGCCAGCATCATCTTTTATTTGGATCGAGGTCACCTAGCCAAGTCTAAGACAAGCTAAAAGCCTTGCAAAATAAGCTTTTCACAGATCCTGAGCTCCAGGATCATTTTTTGCTGCTATCTAAACCCAAGCAAATCACCAGGTAAAAAATCAAGAGCTCATAGCAATCATCTCATTTAGAAAGACACCGACTTTTTCTTCTGGCTTAACCTAAACTTAACCTTAACATATTCTACTCTTAACCTTGAGGTTGTAGAGTTATAGGCGTCGATTAAAATCAGACATTTCTTTCTTATGCGATCTCTGCTCTCTGCTTCTGTTTCTTCTATCGCGGCTCTGGCGGTGGGAGCCCTGGCGCTGGCCCCGGCCCAAGCCCAAACCGTGCAAATCTCTGGCGCAGGTGCTACCTTCGCTGCGCCGCTGCTGCAGCGCTGGTTTGATGCCTACAATCGCACCGTAGATCCCAATGTGCAAGTCAGCTACCAGTCTGTTGGGAGCGGTGCCGGTCTGGAGCAATACATCAACGGCACGGTGGACTTCGGTGCTTCCGAGGGTCCGATGACCGAAAAGTACAACGCCTCTCGCTACAAGAGCTTCAAAGAGAAATACGGCTACGAGCCCCTGCAACTGCCTCTGGCGGGGGGCGCCATTGAATTTGCCTACAACCTGCCCGGCATCGGCGACAAAGAGCTCGTGCTCAAGCGGGAAACCTACTGTGGCATTGTTACCGGCGAAATCACCCGCTGGGACGACATTCGCATCAAGGCCCAAAACCCCAACCTGGCAAGTCGGCTGCCCGCGCTGGACATCACCTGGGTGCACCGCTCCGACGGCTCTGGGACGACCTTCGTGTTCAGCAACCACATCAACGCTGCTTGCCCCAACTGGAAGGGCGGCGTGGGAACCACGGTGGAGTGGCCGGTTGGCATCGGTGCCCAGGGCAACGAAGGGGTAGCCGCCACCATCAAGCAGGAGCAAGGGGCAATTGGCTATGTGAACCAGTCCTTTGCCAAGCTGGAGCAACTGACTACTGCTCGCATAGAAAACAAAGCGGGCAAGATTGTCGAGTTTTCTCCTGAGCGGGCTACTTCTGCCCTCAACGCTCCCCTGCCCGAAGATTTTGCCCTGCTGGTGCCGGATCCCGAAGGGCCTGACGACTACCCCATCGTTGGTTTGTTCTGGGTGATGCTCTACCGCGAATATCCTGACGAGCAAAAGCTGAAGAAGCTGGTGGAATCCATCAAGTGGACGCAGGGGCCAGAGGGCCAAGCCATCACCAAAGAACTGGACTACATCCCCATGCCGGAGCCGGCCATCCAGCGGATCTTCGCCGAGCTGGATAAGATCAAGGTCAACCCCAACGCGAAGCGATGAGTTGCTGTCCTGTTGAAAGGTGTTAGTTGAGGGCCAGTGGTCAACAAGAGGCTGTGCTCTTCCTGTTGGCTACTGGCTTGCCGCTTTGCTGATTTTTAACGGGTAAAAGTTCTGTCGGCACTGACTTTTGACGTTGTCACCAGTCTGAGTCCAACAAGCTTTTGGTGTTCACTGTTGGCCAGGACACAGACAACTGCAACACCGATGGAATGTAGGGTGAGAGAGGTTTTGCCACAATCTGCCCACCAGTAGAATTGCCACAGCGGGGATCCTATGACTTCGGCAGCCAGAGACTACGACTTATCAACGGATGTTGCTATTGAAAAGAAAATGGATGTTTCCCGCGCCCTCGACGTGGGTTTTGTCCGCCTAACTTTGGTGCTGGCAGGGTTTGCCGGCATCATTCTCATTTGGGTGATCGTGCAGACCACTGAGGCAGCCCTGCCGGCCATGCGCCAGTTTGGCTTGGGCTTTCTGGTCACCAGCCGCTGGAACCCGGTGGAAAACATCTATGGGGTGTTGCCCCAGATCTACGGCAGTTTGATGACCTCTCTGGTGGCCCTGATTTTTGCCATTCCTCTGGGCATCGGCACCGCCATTTTCTTGACGGAAGATTTTGCCCCCAAGTGGATAACGGCGCCGATTGCCTTTGCCATTGAGCTGATCGTGGCCATTCCCAGTGTGGTGCTGGGGCTGTGGGGCATCTTTGTGCTCATTCCGGCGGTGCGGCCCATCTTCCGAGCCATCAATCAGACGCTGGGGTGGATCCCTTTCTTCGGCGGCCCGGCTCCCCGAGGCCCCAGTCTGTTGATTGTAGCCATGGTGCTGGGGATCATGATTTCCCCCATCATCATTTCCATCACCCGCAGCACCCTTGAATCGCTGCCCCGGGGCCTCAAAGAGGGCGCCTTGGCGTTGGGAGCCAGCCGCTGGGAGACGATCTTGACGGTGATGATCCCGGCGGGCCTGTCGGGCATTGTCAGCTCGATCATGCTGGCATTGGGACGAGCCTTGGGGGAGACCATGGTGGCAGCAATGATTTCCGGCAACGCCAACCGCATCAACATCTCCCTGCTGCAGCCAGGATCCACCATTACTGGCTTGATTGCCTCTCAGTTCGGCGAGGCAGGACGCCTGCAGGTGTCGGCCCTTATGTATGCCGGTGTGGTGTTGATGGTGCTGACCCTGTTGGTTAACGTCATGGCCGAAATCATCATCCGCAAGTTTCAAAACTTGGAGCAGTAACCGAGGAGCCTCGTCATCATGTCCCAGTCAGCCCAGCTTGTTCCTGAGGAGATCGACATTAGCCGTGCCGCTGTTGCCCCCCTGCGGAGATACACGAGCATTGCCTTGACGCTGCTGAGCGGACTGTTTGTGGCCGCCATCATGGCTGCCCTATCTTGGGTGCTGTGGGACATCGGTAAGGAGGGCATCCAGAGGATAAGCTGGGACGTCCTCACCGAGACTCGCTACCCGGCTCCAGGGTTAGCAGAGGGGGGGTTTGGCCACGCTATCGTCGGCAGCGTAATGGTTCTGGCCACGGGGGCGGCTTTGAGCTTTCCCTTCGGGATCCTAGCGGCCGTTTACCTGTCGGAGTTTGGCCGCGGCAGCCGCTTGGCCTACTTGGTCAAGTTCTCCTGTAACGTGCTCACGGGCGTGCCGGCCATTCTCTGCGGCCTGTTTGCCTACGCTTTGGTGGTGCGGGGATCCGGCTTCTCGGCTTTTTCGGGGGGAGTTGCCCTGGGCGTGTTGATGCTGCCCATTGTCATCCGCTCCACGGAAGAGGCACTGCTTTTGGTGTCGCCGGATATGCGTTTGGCTTCGGTTGGCCTGGGGGCCACTCGCTTTCAGACCACAATGCGCATCGTCCTGCCGGCAGCAGCCCCGGCCATTGTAACAGGCTTGATCTTGGCCTTGGCGCGGGCTGCCGGCGAGGCAGCACCTCTACTTTTTACTTCCTTCAACAACAATTTCTGGTCAACCAACCTGTTTGGACCGGTGGCTACCCTGCCGGTGATGGTTTACTTCTTCTCAATTATTCCCTTCAAGGTGCAGCAGGAGCTGGCATGGGCAGGAGCCCTGGTGCTGCTGGCCATTGTTTTGGCAGCCAGCTTGCTGGCCCGCTTCCTGGTCTACAAAGCCAGAAGATAGTTTAAGCCTTGTCGGACAGCGGCCAGGTGTGAATTAGCCTCTTGACGAACTTTCTGCGAGTGGGATCATGAAAACTCAATCTGCTAACTCAACCACCTACGTCTTCCGAACGGAAAACCTGAGCGTCTACTATGGCTCGAACCTAGCGGTGAAAAACGTCACCATGGATATTCCCGCCCGGCAAATTACGGCTTTTATCGGGCCTTCTGGCTGTGGCAAAAGTACCATCCTGCGCTGCTTTAACCGCACCAATGACTTGATCCCAGGGGCGCGCGTGGAGGGCAAACTTACCTACCACAGCAAAGACCTCTACGCCGAAAACGTAGATCCCGTGGCGGTGCGGCGGCGCATTGGCATGGTGTTCCAGAAGCCCAACCCTTTTCCCAAGAGCATCTACGACAACGTTGCCTATGGCCCGCGGGTGCTGGGGATGAAAGTGGACTTGGACGAGGTGGTGGAAACTTCGCTCAAGCGGGCCGCCCTTTGGGATGAGGTGAAAGACAAGTTGAAAGAAAATGGCCAGTCTTTGTCTGGGGGGCAGCAGCAGCGTTTGTGTATTGCCCGCGCCCTGGCGGTACAGCCGGATGTCATCCTCATGGACGAGCCCTGCTCGGCGTTGGATCCCATCTCCACCCGCCGCATCGAGGAGCTGATGAAGGAGCTGGAGCAGGACTATACCATCATTATCGTCACCCACAACATGCAGCAGGCCAGCCGCGTCTCGGACATGACGGCTTTCTTCAGCGTGGAGCTGGTGGGATCCAACCGCGTGGGCGAACTGGTGGAGTTCGACCGAACGGAGGTGATCTTCAACAGCCCTGCCAAAGAGGCGACCAAAGACTATGTAGAGGGCCGCTTCGGCTGATGCTCGGGACGGGTCGGGATCCCCTGGAGAGGCGTTTTCTGTCTCTGGTGAGCCTTTCTGCCGGCCCTTTGCACAGACAATGGAGTCTAAGTAGCCTGCTATCCAATTGGGGATCCCTATGACCGTTGCTGCTTCTGGAAAATTGCAGGCCTTGCTTTCTGAGCTGGCCGACCTTGAAACCATCACCGATCCGGCGCAAGTTGCCAAGTTGTCGCTGGACTTTTACCACTACAGCCC
This sequence comes from Synechococcus sp. H55.8, assembly GCF_047462375.1. Taxonomy (NCBI): domain Bacteria; kingdom Bacillati; phylum Cyanobacteriota; class Cyanophyceae; order Synechococcales; family Synechococcaceae; genus Synechococcus; species Synechococcus sp. H55.8. The sequence continues at coordinate 35,363 of NZ_JANSJC010000027.1, forward strand.
TGTGCTCAGCCGCCAGTTGAGCAACAAGCGCGGGGAAGTGGTGGTGCGCCCTGCCGATGAAGCAGAAGTGATGCGGGTGGCGGCGGCCTGTGCCAAGTGGAGAGTACCCCTGACCGTGCGCGGCGCCGGTACCGGTAACTATGGCCAGTGCATCCCCCTAGCTGGCGGTGTGATCCTGGACATGAGCAAGCTCAACCAGGTAATCTGGGCCAAGCCGGGCTTGGCGCGGGTACAGGCGGGGGCCAAGCTGATGGCCATCGACAAACACACCCGCGAGCTGGGCTGGGAGATCCGTATGGCCCCTTCCACCTACCGCACCGCCACTATTGGGGGGTTCATTGCCGGCGGTAGCGGCGGCATCGGCTCTGTGACCTACGGCCAACTGCTGGATCGGGGCAACATCTTAGGGCTGCGGGTGATTACAGTCGAAGAGGAGCCGCGGGCCCTGGAGCTGCGGGGAGACGACGTGTTTAAAGTCAGCCATGCCTGGGGCCTCAACGGGATCATCACCGAGGTGGAGATTCCCTTGGCGCCGGCCTATCCTTGGGCGGAGCTGGTGGTGGCCTTCCCGCCGGAGGGGGGGTTTATGCCCTGCGCCCACTTTGGCCAGGCTCTGGCCGAGGCAGATGGGATCCTGAAGAAACTCATCAGCCTGCACGCCTGGCCGATCCCTCGCTACTTCGTCCCCTTGCAGGACTACTTGCCCCAGGGATCCGCCGTGGCCCTCTTGATGGTGGCCGAGTACAGCCTAGAGCCGTTGCTGGAGCTCATTCGGGAGCATGGCGGCCAGGTGGTCTACAACAAAACGGCTCAGGAGGCCAGCAGGGGGATCTCACTGGGGGAATTCTCTTGGAACCACACCACCCTGCACTGCCGCAGCGTGGATCCCAATTTGACCTATCTACAATCGATTTTTCCGCCCGATCGGGAGCTGAAGGTGGTGCAGCACCTGTACGAGCACTTTGGCGACGAAGTGCTGATGCACCTGGAGTGGATTCGCATCCGGGGGCAGGCTACCCCGGTCGGCCTGCAAATTGTGCGCTTTACAACGGAAGAACGCCTCAACGAGATCATGCGCTATCACGAGGCGCAGGGAGTCTTCATCGCCAATCCCCACACTTTCATCATCGAAGAGGGGGGTCGCAAAGTGATGGATCCGCGCCAGCTCCGTTTTAAGGAAGAAGTGGATCCCTATGGATTGCTTAACCCCGGCAAGATGCGCAGTTGGCAAGGGCGGGCTTCTGCTTGAAAGTGCTGAGAGGGCTTTATCCTCTAATATCCAGCGATCTCTGAGTTGCCTCTGCCAAAAGGAGAGGGGCTTGACAGTCAATCTTCTGCCAAGGCCAGCTCCAAAGCATAGGGACAAGTCTCCGGAAAGGCCGAGATATCCCCTCAAGCTGGGGCTATCTTCGAGGGCCAATTCAAGCTGAGTTCGCGCATCTGTGATGGCATCCAGCCAGCTCTCTGAGCGACGCTGAGGTTGATATTGCCACATGAACTACCCCACCGCGTAGGCGGGTGGGGTTTCCTCACCCGCTTGGCAGCAGAGCTTTTGTCTCTTCTTCTGCCC
>NZ_JANSJC010000028.1:0-33013 GCF_047462375.1 Synechococcus sp. H55.8
CGCCAATCTCAACACCGACGCCCACGCCAACCCCAACACCGACGCCAACCCCAACACCGACACCGACGCCCACACCAACCCCAACACCGACGCCTAGTCCGTCACCTTCCCCAGGCGAAGGGATCCGGCTGGTGAAGCGGATCAGTGCCGTCAACGGCCTTCCCATCCGTGAGTTCTTCGACGAGCCCACAGATCCCAACGACAACCCAGGGATCCCTTGGCCGGGCGGGGCAGCAACCTTCCTGCAAGGTGCCGTCAACCAGCCGGTACGTCCGGGAGCGCGGGTGCAGTTTGCCATCTACTTCCTGCTGGATTCGCCCAGCTCGACGCTGACGGTGTGCGATCCCCTCGTCCCTGGTCTTGGCTATGTGGCAGGCAGCTTGTCCTTGACACCGGCAGGTGGCTCTCCAGTGGCTCTGAGCGATGCGGTTGATGGGGATGGGGGAGCTTTCATCCCACCGGGACAAGCGGTGCCGCCGACCTGCGGCGGCATCACCAACTCCAACGGAGTGGTGGTGGTCAATGTGGGGGGATCTGGCACTGCCGGGGCCATCCGCTTTGAGGCCGTCGTTCCCAGGTAGGAGGGGGATGCAGCCGGTTCCTGGCCGTTTGACCTTTGCATTCTCTTCTCTTGCAGCAACGCTTGCCGCCAGCAACGGTAGAATGCCAGGCTGAGAGCAAAAGCAGTGTCGGCAACAGGTGAGGATATGGCGCAGCGTGCCCAGCAGGGATCCGCAGTTGGCAGCAATCGGTGGGAGTGGGGGAGAAAATCGCTCCGGCTTGTCTTAGCTGCTGTGTTGCTGTGGGCGGTTTGGCTGGGTGGGATCCCGGCCCTGGCGCTGCCGCAAGGGGATGCCATTACGGATCCGCGTACTCTCTTGCGGCGGGCGCTGCCCATCCAGGACAGCCGGATCTGGGAAATCGATGAGGCCATCACCAAAATTGAGAGCGACCTGAAGTACAACCGCTGGTCGGCGGTGCGGGGAGATGTGCGCCAGGTGGAGCGGCTTCTGGATCGCTACACGGATCCCCTCTTGGCGGAGTTGCCCCCTGAGCAGGCTGCTGCCGCCGCTGGAGAAGTTGCCGCTCTACGCCAGGAGTTGCAAACCATCGGCCAGGCCACGGAGCGCAAATCCAAGGGCAAAGAAGAGGCCCGCGCCGCCTACGACCGCCTCATAGACGAGCTGGGATCCCTGGAAAACCACTGGGTGGGGGCTTTTCCCTACGCGATCCCTGCCGAATATGCCGACAAGCCGCAGCTCCTGGGCCGGGCGGAAGCGGAGCTGAACACCACCGCCGGGCGCATGGTGATCACGCTGGATGGGTATAGCGCCCCCCTCACCGCCGGCAACTTTGCCGATTTGGTGCAGCGGGGCTTCTACGACGGCCTGACCTTTGACCGGGTGGAGAACTTCTTCCTGGTGCAAGCGGGGGATCCCCCAGGCCCTGCCGACGGCTATGTGGATCCGGCCACCGGCAAGGTTCGCACCATCCCGATGGAGATCCGGGTCAAAGGCGAGGTGGTGCCCCGCTACGGCCAGACCTTCGATCAACTGGGCCTGTGGGATGTAGAGCCAGCCCTGCCCTTTGCTGCTGAGGGGACGGTGGCCATGGCCCGCTATCCCGATGATCCCAACAGCGCCTCTTCTCAGTTCTTCATCTTCATGGCCGAGCCGGATCTCACCCCTGCCGGCCTCAACCTCATGGATGGCCGCTATGCCGTATTCGGTTATGTTACCGAGGGCACCGAGGTGCTGCGCAAGATCAAGCTAGGGGACCAGATCCTGAGCGCCCGGCTGATCTCAGGCCAGGAAAATCTCAAAAATGGGGCTTAGGGATCCGCGGCGCCACCGTTCGTTTCCTGTCTGACCGCATCGATCAGCCGCCGCACCGTCGCCGTCCCTGAGGAGGGCTTGAAGCGCAAGGGAAATTTGCCCCTGGCCAGCAGGCGCAGCCCCAAAGGCACCAAGCTGAGCAGCCCCTCCCGCCCCACCACCTGCAGGCCGAAGCGGCGCTCATCCACCCAACCACCGGAGCGCACCAGTTGCACCAGGGTCTTGCGGTGGCGGATGGCTATGTCCTGGGCACGAGAACGGTTGCCCGACAAAACAGGAGTCTGGTCTCGGGAGAGGATCCCTTGCTTGAGCTCGGTGATTTGATCCAGGGGCGCTACACCCATCGGGCAGACACTGTTGCAGTTCCAGCAGCGGGTACAGCCCCAGACGCCGGCCAAGCTATCTTGAGCTTGCAGGCGTTGTTCCCGTCGGCTGTCGCGGCTGTCTTGGACAAGGCGGTTGGCTTTGGCCAAAGCATGAGGGCCGACAAACTCCGGGTTCACCTCTTTGGCGTTGCAGTCGGAATAGCAGGCCCCGCAGAGAATACAGCCACCGGCAGCGTTGAGATGCTCCCGTTCGGCAGGCAACTGTAAAAATTCCCGCTCCGGGATGCGGCGCCCCGCCGTGCTGACAAAGGGATCCACCCGGCTGAGATCGTTCCAGAAGGGCTGCATATCCACCACCAGATCCCGCAGGACGGGCAGGTTGCCCAAAGGGCCGATGCGAATGGGCTGAGGGCTGCGGGGATCCAGCTCTTCGCCCACCTGTCGGCCACAGGCCAAAGTAGCCCTGCCGTTGATGCGCATGGCACAACTGCCACAGATGGTGTTGCGGCAGTTTTTGCGGAAGGCCAAGCTGCCATCCTGCTCCCACTTGATCCGGTTGAGGCAATCGAGAATGGTAGCGCCAGGGGATGTCTCCAGCCAGAAAGACTGCCAGCGGGGTGGCTCCGGCGGCAACTGTCGCAAAATCTGAAATTCCACTCGCATGGATCCGGAGAATGGGCAGGGGATCCCATCTTAGCGGCAGCGTGGGCAGGCGCGACTACAGCGCGCGGCTGAGGGCGCTACCCGGCCCCTGAAACAACAGCCAAGAGATCAGAAAGTTGGTAACAAACACGCCCAGCAGCGCCGTGACGACAGCATCGGTGGTGGAGCGCCCTACCCCCTTGGCGCCGCCGCTGGTGGAAAGGCCCCAGTTGGAGCCGACAATGGCGATCAGAGCCCCGAACACCATCGCCTTCAAACAACAGACGAGCAAGTCCCAAGGGGCCAGGAGATTCTGAGCCGAGGTGAGAAACACCGCGGAAGGAATGTTGTAGACCGAAGCGCAGATGATCATCCCTCCCACTAAGCCGGTTAGCAAGGAGAGGATGGTGAGCACCGGCAGCATCAGCCCTGAAGCCACCACCCGCGGGATCACCAGGTAATCCACCGGATCGGTGCGCAACAACAGCAGAGCGTCGATCTGCTCAGTGACTTTCATGGTGCCCAGCTCGGCGGCAAAGGCGGATCCCACCCGTCCGGCCAGGATCACCGCCGTCACCACCGGCGTCAGCTCGCGGGCCAGGGCAATGGCCAAAACCCCGCCGATGAGGGAAGAGGCCCCGAAATTGATGAACTCGCGTGCCAACTGAATGGTGAAAACGCCGCTGATCACCACCGCCGTGATCAAAACAATCAGCAGCGACTCCAGCCCCACTGTCGCCAGTTGCTCCAGGGTGTTGCGCCGATGAATACGGCCTTGCAGCAGGTGCAAGATCACCTGACCGGCCAGGAGAAAACTGCTGCCCACCCGCTGCAACCAGTTCATGATCTTTGTCTCAAGGGTTTCAAGAGGCTGATACGGCTGACGGCTTCGCCTCAGGTTCTGCCGGCAGCTGGAAGCTGGGCACAAACGAGGCCCGCGTCAAGGGTTGGTCGATAATTAGCCCTTCCCCCCCCAACACCTCGAGGGCGCGCCCCTCGACGGAGATCCACACCCGCGCGCCGGGGTTCTGGCTGGTGGCCGTGTAGAGCACCTGCGCGATCCGGCTCATCATCGCCGTGGATCCCCCCCCTTGCGTGAATTCAGAAGAGAAATTGAGGAAAATATCGTTGCCTTCCACCCGCACATCCAGCAGCCGCGTCTGGGAGGGGATAGCGGTGGCAAGGTGGGGATCCCGGGGGCCGGCAATCAGCTCTTCCAAGGCCAGACGAATGGCCTCTTGGGTGTCAAAAGCGCGCAGGGAGCGCTCCTGCTGCACGTAGTAGATGGAATTGTCAGCACTGGTCAGCCAGTACAAAGAAAGGGTTTGCCGCGGCCCGATGCTGTACCACCAAGCTCCCCCCATCACCCCCAACCCCAGCAAAAAGCCGAGGATCCCCAGTTGCAGAGCCGGGCCGCGCCGGGGGCGAGGACGCCGTCCTCCCAAGCGGACGGAGCCAAGCTGTGCAGTACGCCCTCCGTAGTGATCCATCGCTGCCATTCCCCTGTCTTGCCTAGCTCTAGGGTAGCGAAGAAAAGCCTACTCTGTCGCAGAACAAGCGCAGCAGCAACTGGATCCCTTTATTTGTATGATGATTAATGACTTATCAACATCAACCCGGCTTTGCTGAGTCGATAGCTGCGCACACAAGGAGCTGAGCCTCAACTATGGTTACTGCCACCGCTACTGCCACCAATGTTGGCTACATTACACAGGTCATTGGCCCTGTGATCGACGCCGAGTTTCCCAGCGGCAAGCTGCCCGAAATTTACAATGCCCTCAAGGTGGAGGGCACAACCGAAAGTGGCCTGAAGATCAACATCACCTTCGAGGTGCAGCAGCTTCTGGGAGACAACCGCGTGCGGGCGGTGGCCATGTCCTCTACCGATGGCTTGGTACGGGGCATGCCAGTGGTGGATACGGGCGCTCCGATTACCGTACCGGTTGGGCAGCCCACCCTAGGTCGTATTTTTAATGTGCTGGGAGAGCCGGTTGACCAAGGGGAGCCCGTTCAAGCTCAAGAATTTGCCCCCATCCACCGCAGCGCGCCGGAGTTTGTCAATTTGACGATTAAGCCAGAGCCCTTTGAAACGGGCATTAAGGTGATCGACCTGCTGGCCCCCTTCAAAAAGGGCGGCAAGGTGGGCCTGTTTGGCGGCGCCGGCGTAGGCAAGACGGTGCTCATCCAAGAGCTGATCCACAACATCGCCGAGGAGCACTCCGGCCTATCGGTGTTTGCCGGCGTGGGAGAGCGCACCCGCGAGGGGAACGACCTCTACAACGAGATGAAAGAATCGGGGGTGCTGGACAAGGTGGCGCTGGTGTACGGCCAGATGAACGAGCCGCCGGGCGCCCGTATGCGGGTGGGCCTGACCGCCCTGACGATGGCGGAGTACTTCCGCGACGTCAACAAGCAGGATGTGCTGCTGTTTATCGACAACATCTTCCGCTTTGTGCAGGCCGGGTCGGAAGTGTCGGCGCTGTTGGGCCGCATGCCCTCGGCGGTGGGGTATCAGCCTACCCTGGCCACCGAAATGGGCAACCTGCAAGAGCGCATCACCTCTACCAAGCAGGGATCCATCACTTCGGTGCAGGCGGTGTATGTGCCTGCTGACGACTTGACGGATCCGGCGCCGGCGACGACGTTTGCCCACTTGGATTCAACGGTGGTGCTGTCGCGCAGCTTGGCCGCCAAGGGCATCTACCCGGCGGTGGATCCCCTGGATTCTTCCTCCACGATTCTGCAAGCCGACATTGTGGGCGAGGAGCACTACAACACCGCTCGGGCGGTGAAGCAAACGCTGCAGCGCTACAAAGAGTTGCAGGATATCATCGCCATTCTGGGGTTGGACGAGCTGTCGGAAGAAGACAAGCTGGTGGTGGCCCGCGCCCGCCGTATCGAGCGCTTCCTGTCGCAGCCGTTCTTTGTGGCGGAGGTGTTCACCGGCTCGCCCGGCAAGTACGTGAAGTTGGAGGACACCATCAAGGGCTTCCAGCGCATTTTGTCGGGGGAACTGGACGATCTGCCGGAGCAGGCTTTTTACCTGGTGGGCACCATCGAAGAGGCCATTGAGAAGGCGGAGAAGCTCAAGTCTAAGTAATGCCCTCAGCCCCAGCCCCGCTCCCGGCGGGAGAGGGGAGTTGATGACTGCTAGGGATCCTCGGCCACGGGCCCGAAGCGGTAGCCTTTGCCATAGACGGCGTGGATCAACTCGGGGGAGCCGGGCAAGCGCAGGCGACGCCGCAACAGGCGCACCTGGGCGGCCAGGACGTTGCTGCTGGGGGGATCCTCGCCGGCCCACACCCGCTCGTAGATCTGCTCGTGGGTGAGCAACTGGCCAGGGTGGGCCATGAAGTACTCCAGCAGGCGGAATTCCTTTTGGGAGAGGTGGATCATCCGCCCCTGGCGGTAGGCCACTTGGTTCTCCCGATCCAGCTCCAGATCCCCAATTTGCAGGCGAGGGATCCCTTCGCCGGGGCCGGCAGCCCGCCGCAAGAGGGCCCGCACCCGCGCCAGCAGCTCCCGCAGCTCGAAGGGCTTGACCAGGTAGTCGTCGGCGCCGGCGTCCAGCCCTTCCACCCGGTCGTCGAGGGTATCTTTGGCGGTTAGGAAGAGAATGGGGGTGGCGCGGGACGCAGTTTTTTCCACTTGGCGCACCTGTTGGCAGAGGGAGAGGCCGGACAGGCCCGGCAACATCCAGTCCAGTACCAGTAGGTCGTAGGGTGGAGCTGGGGGCTTCTGCAGCAGCTCCCAGGCACTGTTTCCCTCGTAGGCCACGTCCACGCTGTGGCCCTCTCGCCGCAGGTGCTGGGCCAGGGAATCGGCCAACTCCACTTCGTCGTCCACCAACAAGATGCGCGCCATGCTCTAGGAGTCTGTCTCGTCGTCGGTTGCAGAAGAAAGCTCGACTGCCGAGGAGCAATCCGAGCCGGGCAGCGGCTCCAGTTGCAAAGAGAGATCATAAAGGCGGCGCCGCGTCCAGAGGGGGGATCCCTGGAAGCGCTGGGCCAGTTGCCGGCTGGCGGCGGAGCGGGGAAGGCCCTCGGCCAGCAGGCGGGCCAGCTCCTGGCGAACTTCCGCTTCCGAGGGGGAGGTTTCTTCGTCTTTTTGGGAGGCAGACCGCCCCTCTAGAACAAGGGTGAACTCTCCCCGCGGCGGCTGGGCGGCGCAGTGCTCGAGAGCGGCGGCCAGGGATCCCCGCCAGAAGGACTCGTGCAGCTTAGTCAGCTCACGGGCCAGCACGATCTGCCGCTCCGGGCCGCAGTGAGCCAGGAGATCTTGCAGAGTTTGCTGCAGGCGGTGGGGGGCTTCGTAGAGGACGATGGTGCGCTCTTCTTGGGCCAGTTGTTGCAGACGGGCCTGCCGCTGGCTGGCCTTGAGCGGCAAAAAACCCTCGAAGACAAACCGCCCTGTGGCCAGCCCAGAAGCAGCCAAGGCGGCCACTGCCGCTACCGGGCCAGGCACCGGGATCACGGGGATCCCGGCTTGGATGCAGGCGCGCACCAGTTCTTCACCCGGATCGGAGATGGCGGGTGTGCCGGCATCGCTGATTAGAGCCACCGACTGCCCTGCCGCCAGATACTTCAGGATTTGCGGGATCCGCTGTGCCGTGTTGTGCTCGTGATAGCTGATGAGGCGGGCGGAGATCTGAAAGTGTTTAAGAAGCTGGCCGGAGTGGCGGGTGTCTTCTGCTGCCACCCAGTCCACCTCCCGCAAAACCCGCAGCGCCCGCAGGGTAATGTCTTCGCGGTTGCCGATAGGGGTGGCCACCAAGTAGAGGCCGACGGTGGGGCGCTCCATCCCGACGAGGCCAGAGCTGAGCGGGTACTGCTTTCTAGGTTAACCCCTCTAGCCGGGATCCCTGTGGCAGGATCGGGAGAGACTGGCGGGAGAGAGCAGGTGCGGCTGACCACGCGAGCTACTTACAGCATCCGGGCTTTGCTGGATCTGGCGATGCTCGGCGCGGGGCAGATGGCCTCGGTGCGGGCCATTGCTGAGCGACAGCAGATCCCGGCCCCCTATCTGGAAAAGCTGTTGATCGAGCTGCGCCAGGCCGGTTTGGTCTGTTCGCAGCGGGGGGCGCAGGGGGGCTACCGGCTGGCACGGGCACCGCGGCGGATCCCGATCAGCGCCATTTTGGCAGCGGTGGGAGAATCTCTGGATCCGCTTGTGGAGAGTTCCAAAGCTTCAGCCGTGCCTCAGGCAGGCTCGACGGAGCGGCTGGACTGGGTGACAGCGGCTCTCTGGGAGCGGATCGCCCGACGGGCGCAGCAGGTGCTGGAGGAAACCACTCTGGAGGATCTGTATTTTGATGCCCGCAGTTGGCAGGCGGCTCAGGATCAGGAGAGTGGATTTGTGGTCTGATGGGCAGGATGGAGCGCTTGCCCTTTTTCCCGACTCAGCCGGCTGCTGCGCTGGTGCTGGCGGCAGCGCTGGGTCTGGATTACTGGTTGGCGGATCCCTGGGGGTGGCCCCATCCGGTGCGGGTGATGGGGGCAGTCATCGCCTGGGGGCAAGGCTGTATCCTCAAGCACTGTTCGACCCCACAGGCACAACGGTGGGGCGGGGCGGTGCTGACGCTGGCGCTGCTGGCGGGATCCTACGCGGCAGGCTGGGGGCTGATCGCCGTTGCCCAGGCTCTCCACCCCTGGGCAGGGATCCTGATGCACGCCATCCTGATGGCCAGTTGCCTGGGGGGGCGCAGCCTGCGCTTTGCCGCCTTGGAGGTGTTGGATCCCTTGGAAAAGGGGGATCTGCTGCAGGCCCGCCAATGCCTCAGCCGCTACGTGGGCCGGGATACAGAGCACCTGACGGAGGCGGAGATTTTGCGGGCGGTGATCGAGACGGTGGCGGAAAATACCCCGGACGGGGCGACGGCCCCTTTGTTCTATGCCTTTTTGGGAGGGGCGCCCCTGGCTTTGGCCTACAAGGCCAGCAGCACGCTTGATTCGATGGTGGGCTATCGCCATGCCCCCTTTACCTACCTGGGCACGGTGCCGGCCCGCTGTGAGGATGTGTTGACCTGGCTGCCCTGCCGGCTGACGGTGTTGACGCTGGCCCTGTTCAGCGGGGATCCCTGGGGGTTTTGGCAGCGGTGTCGCCGCGACGGGCGGGCGGATCCCAGCCCCAATTCGGGGTGGAGCGAGGCGGCCTTTGCCTGGCGGCTGCAGATCCAGTTGGGAGGCACCAATTGCTATCGCGGGATCCCGAAGGAGAAGCCCAAGGTGGGGATCCCAGCCCGTCCCTTGAGCCCCCAGGTGGTGCGGGAAAGTCTGGGGCTGCTGCGGCAGGTTCTGGGGGTGTGGGGAAGTTGGATGGTGGGCGTAGCTCTAGTTCTCAGCTTGGGAGAGGGGCTGGGGGCCACTTCGGTATCGATTATTTGGTGGTATTGAGAAAGTCGCCGAGATTGAGGATGGTGTTTTGCTCGCTGACGATGGTTTGGATATCGTCAGGCAAGTTGCGGACGTACTCGAGCTGAAGGGCCTAGGGCGTCGCAGGCGCATGGGAAAGGGCTCCGGGATCCAAGACTTTTGATCGTTCTTAACGGGTGCTAGCTCAGCACCCAGCGCTGGAGAGCAATGCCAAGAAGCAGGCCCAGGCCGCCAAAGCGCAGCACCTGCCAAAAGGTGGCGGGGACAGGGTTAAACACTTCCAACAGGTAGGCTTGCAGGCGTTGCTCCAATTGGCTGACTTCCGCCTGAATTTCAGCCCAGTGTTCGGGGGAAAGCTGGGACAGGCGCTCCAGCTCGCGTAGGTCGACCAGCCGCGCTTGCAAGATCTCGAGCTTGGTTTGCAGAGCCTCAAGCGAATCCGGGGAATCGGGAGGAGCGGTCACGGCTGTGCCTCGGCTGGGGGGGCGGGGGAACGGGGTCGGGAAAATCCGGTTTGGATCTCGTTGAAGGGCTTGGCTTTGATCACCCCTGGGGGGACGGGATCCAGGTGGAAGAGGGCGCGAATGGCGTTTTCCACTTCCGTGATGGGGCGGTTGCCGATGGATTGATAAGCAATGTTGCCCTGGGAGTCAAAAAGAAGGGTTTGGGGAACGCGACCGCTGTAGTACTGGCCGCGCTCATCCCCGGGCAAGAGGGAATCGACAGAATAAGGGATGAAATAGACTCCCAGCCCATAGCGAACTTGCAGGTTGGCCAGGGTGGCAGCGTATTTTTTGCAATCGCTGCTGTCGTCGATGTAGTAGACGAGGAGGGCCGGGATCCCTTGTTCTTTGGCCTGCTTCAGGGAGACACGAGGGGGGATCATGCCGCCGTTGGAGCCGTAGAGGGCAAAGATGTTGCCGTCGTAGCGGTCGTCGTTGAGGAGGGCATTGGCAGGCGGAGACAACCAGCCCATGAACACGACGCACAAAGCCACCAGGAGAAGGCGCAGCCACAGCATGATTTGGAGAGGATTGTCGAGCAAAGAGGGGGCTCCCTCATTGTGCCATTTTGCTCTGGCGCCGCACTCCCCCTTCCAGTTTGCGGTGGGATCCCCTCATGGACGTTGGATAATGGTCTCGATCCGCCGTTGTTTTTTCACTGGATCTACGCCCACCAGCCGGATGTAGTCCTTGGGAAAACGGCTGAGGCACTGCTCGACAGCCTGACAGGCAGCGGCCCATTCTTTCAGGTGGGCAACTCCACACTCCTGCCAGGAATGAACCCGGTAGCGGCGCGGATCCGCGTGCTCCACCTGGATTTCGTATCCTTGCGCCAGGATCTGGCGAATATGGGCCTGCACTTTTGGGTTGAGCGGAACGGGGGGAGGATCGACCGAGTGAGCAGCCCCAGGAGGGGATGGCGGGGAAGCGGGAGGCGGCTCCTGGGAGGCGGAGCGCTTGAGGCCAAGGTATTCTTCGGAGAGGCGACGGGCTTCTACTTGTTGTTGCTCGGCTTTGAGCTGGTGGCCGGCCTGGATCAACTGCTCCAGAGAAAATCGCGGCGGCGGAAAGTGGGGGGCGCCTTCTTTGCTTTTGAGCAGGCGAAAGGCTATGCCCTCTAGGCCCACTTGTTGGATCAATTGCCATACCTGCTCGTCGTAAAGTTGGGCGCGCAGGGCGCCGAAAAAGTCGATGGCCTGTTCAGGAAAAGTGTCCACCAGGCGCTCGACTTCCTCCAGCGACAGCCCGTCAGCCTGAAAAATGCCGTGAACGATGTGAATGCGGTCGGTGCGGCTGGGCTCCCAATAGAACTTGCGCATGCGCCCATCGCGGATGAGGGGGGCATAGAGGGTGGAAAAGTCATTGCCGGTGGCGATGATGGGCACGCGTGGCAGAGGCTTGGGATCGTAGCTGCCGGGAAGCTGCACGTTGGTGGGGTTGTCGGCGATGTTCATCAAGGTGGCGCTGACCAGTTGGGTGTTGACGGTGTACTGGGTCATGGTGTTCAGACGGCCAGCACCGGCATCCAGGTCGTTGATCATCAGCACGGCCATCTGGCCAAATTTGCGGATGTGCTCGGCAGCTTCACGGTAGCGCAGACGGATCATGCGAGCCGGATCCCCGGCGTCGGGACTTTCCAGCTCACCGCCGGAGATGTGAACGGCATAGACCTTCATGCGCTCGAAAATCAGGTTGCACTGAAAGGTCTTGCCCTCACCCTTACGCCCGTGGATGCCCAAGATGAGCGGAACCGGCACGTCCGGCAAAGGGAGATGATTCTTCGTCAGGTGCAGGGCGACGACCTTGAGGAAGGTGGGGGCAATGTAGTAGCTCATCCGCTCCGGGTTAGCTGGCTGTTTGCTATTTGAGGATACCTCTTCGGCAGAGGGCTACAGGCTCAAGCGGCAAAATGGATGCGCAGGTAGTCTTCTTCCATCTTGGCGCGGGCCGGGGTCATGGCTGCCAAGGTCTGGGGCAACACCAGGTTGCGGCGGTGGTTGCCGATGCGGATGTTCAGCTCATCCCCAGTTTTGCTCAGTTCCACCTGCTCTTTCGGGATCCCGGGCAAGTACAGATCCAGGCGGTACTGGCCGTTGTCGGTGACCACATGCATCGTTTGCTCGGTGTAGAACACTTCCGCCGGGTTGCGCTCTCCCCAAAGGTCTTTTTTCAGGCGGGCCAGGGCGTCCCACCCCACCAACTCCTCGGAGTACAGCGGGATCTCCACCACCGGTAGAGGAGCAAAGTTCTCGTGGATCTCCCGGCGATATTTTTGTTGGGCGGCCTTCCAGGCAGCAAAGTAGGGATCCACCACTCCATCCGGCAGAATGCGGTTGGCAATCACCAAATCGGTGGCGACGCCGTAAAGGCTGAGGTAGGCGTGGGCCCGCAGCGATTCTTTGATCACCATCTTTTCGGGGTTGGTGACCAGCCGCACCGAGGTGATGCGGTTGTTGGTGAGGATGCCCTCCAGCCGCTCGATCTTCTGGTAGAACTCGTAGGGGGCATCCAGTACCTGGTCATTGGGCAGGGGGATCCCGGTCAGTCCCTTCACAATTGGCTCGGCAATAGGACGCAGCATCTGCGCCAAGCCCTGCAGGGGCTTGTAGAACTTGCGCATGTACCAGCCGGAAACATCCGGCAAACTCAAAAGGCGCAGAGCCGTGCCCGTAGGGGCTGAGTCGATGATGAGCACATCGAACTTGCCCTCGTCGTAATGGCGATTGACCCGCACCAGGGCAAAGATCTCGTCCATCCCCGGCAAAATGGCCAGCTCCTGCGCCTGCACCCCATCCAGCCCACGCGCCTGCAACACCTGGGTAATGTAGGTTTTGACGGATCCCCAATTCAGCTCCAGCTCGTTGAGGGCATCCAGCTCCGCGCCCCAAAGGTTGGGTTTGACCTCCACCGGCTCATGGCCCAAGGGCTGATCGAAGCTATCGGCCAACGAGTGGGCCGGATCGGTGCTCAGCACCAAAGTTTTCAGGCCGATCTCGGCACAACGCCAGCCGGTCGCCGCTGCCATCGAGGTTTTGCCGACCCCACCCTTGCCGGTCATGAGGATGATGCGTTGCATGAGAGCGCCATTTACATTCTTTTACAGGATAGCTCTAGCCTAGCCGATTTGCTCTGCTCTTTGAGAGGTAGCCGAGGAGCTGGGGTGCAGCCAGCAGGTAAACTATTGATTTGATTGCCGATCGTGTCGGCGGGACGGAGTCCTTGAAATCAAGCCTGTTGCAGGCATGTGGGAGGTACGTGATGATCTGTCGCTGGCGGAGTGTGTTGCTGGTTGCCATCCTGACATTGGGGCTGTGGCTGGGATCGCTTCCTGTACAGGCGGCTGCCGGCTTGCCCCGAGAGCTGCAACAACTGGAGCAACAGGTGGAGCGGCTGCAAAGCCTGGTGGAGGCGGAGGACTGGTTGGAGATCCGCTCCTACATCCACGGACCGATGGGCCTGACCCGCAAGACCTTGACCGGCCTGGCGGCCACCTTGCCGGATCGGCAAAAGCGGGAAGTGCTGCGCCTGGCCAAGGAGATGGGCCGTAGCCTGGAACAACTGGACTTTGCCGCCAAAGCCTATGACCAACCGGAGGTGGAAGCAGCCCAGGCCAAGGTGAAAAAGACGTTGCAAGAGTTGGAGGCCGTGTTTTCCTAGGCTGTGTTGAGCTGACCGTCATTTCAAACGGCAATGAAATGGTTCGTTACGTCCATCCCCAGCTCCCCTCTCCCTCAGGGAGAGGGGCTGGGGGTGAGGGATGTCTCTCAGGGAGAGGGGCTGGGGGTGAGGGATCCAGAAGACGCTGGCGCAGCGAAACATCCCAAAAAGTTAGAAAAAATGGGGATCCCTGAGCGGGGATCCCCGATTTGGT
Source organism: Synechococcus sp. H55.8 (assembly GCF_047462375.1). Taxonomy (NCBI): domain Bacteria; kingdom Bacillati; phylum Cyanobacteriota; class Cyanophyceae; order Synechococcales; family Synechococcaceae; genus Synechococcus; species Synechococcus sp. H55.8. Next base: position 13,549 of record NZ_JANSJC010000028.1, read on the forward strand.
TGATCGATCTGTATCTGGGCCAAGCTAGGGCTGCCGTCGGAAGCTCTTCACCTCCAAGACCGGCCCCACCTGAGCCACCGTCACCATGTCTTCTTTGAGCTGTCCCTGGATGGTGACTTCCAACCCCTCTTGTAAGAGCTCTTTGGGGGCGCGGAAGAGGGCATAGTGCTGGCCGGAAGGCAGGGTCAGCACCCACACCCCTCCTTCGATATCCAGGAACTGGATGGTACCGCTGTATTCTTCCATCACCGCCTCAGCGCTAGACCGGTGCTGTTGGACTGGGACTCCAGGATGGCTTGTGCTCCCAAATAGGCCAGGCCCAGGCAGAGCAGGCCATTGAAGAGCAAAAAGGAGCGACCCAGCCAAGCAGAGGATCCAAGCCATACTACCCCCTCATAGAACAGAGATCCGGACAAGAGCAGATGGGAGGCCATGCCGATAGAGAGGCCGATCACCGCCCAGCGCCAGCGCCGATGGCCCAGGAGCAGCACCAGCAACAGGCCCGGGATCAAGACGCTGGCAAACAAGGGGTTCAAAGCGTTGGTTTGGGCCAAGGCGGTGCCCAGCTCCGGCAGGGAGCTCCCCGCCAATTGGAAGGGCCAGCGAGGGGCACCCACAATGGCCAAGCCCTGCAGTGGGAAGAGGCCGGCGCTGCCCAAGAGGATCCCGGCCAGCAAAGGCACTGTTGCCCGCATCGGCTTGGGAGCCAGCCACCAGCGGATCAGCACCAGGATGATGTAGCCGCCTATCACCATCAGCAGCTTGGGCACCAGGGCAATCGGGCCGCCATCAAACCAGAAGCGCGGGTTGAGGTAGCCGTTGTTGTTCAGGTATTGCAGGAAGTCCTTCAGCCACAGCACCAGGGGGTTCTCCTCTTGCTGACCGGTGGCTCGGGCCAGCGCCTTGGCAGCATCCAGACGACCGGCCCCGTAGAAGTTCTGTTTGTCGCCGGGCACCGGGGTGGCCGACATCTTCAGCACCTCTTCCACCTTGTCCGGGTCTTTGATGCCCTGGGCTTGGATCAGCGCCGCCACGCCGGCCACGTGGGGAGTGGCCATGCTGGTGCCTTGGAAGTAGGCAAAGACCGGCTCGTTGGGGTTGCGGCGGTTGATGGTCTGCTGCAGAATGCCGTACTCAGGGTGATCGGGGGTTTTGGCGCCGCCCGGGGCAGAGATGTCCACCCCCACCCCATAGTTAGAGTAAGGGGCTTTGCTGCCATCGGGGCCGGTGGCCGAGACAGCGATCACATGCGGGTAGCGGGCCGGGTAGCTCACCTGGTCGGAGTTTTCGTTGCCGGCGGCTGCGATCACCGTCACCCCTTTGCTGTGGGCATAGGCTACGGCCTCTTCCATCAGTCGGGCCGAAGCGCGGCTACCCAGGCTGAGGTTGATGATCGTGGCCCCGTGGTCGGCAGCATAGCGGATCCCTTCCACCACATCCGACAGGGAGCCGAAGCCGTTGGCATCCAACACCCGCACCGGCATAATCTTGGCCTTGAAGGCGATGCCGGCTACACCCAAGAAATTGTTGGTGGATTGGGCGATGGTTCCCGCCACATGGGTGCCGTGGCCGTTGAGGTCTTCCGGGTCCTCATCATCGTCCACGAAGTCATAGCCCTGCACAAATTGAGTTTGGGCCAGGTCGGGAACTCGCGTCACCCCAGTATCCACCACGGCTACCGTCACCCCTTCCCCCTGAGAGATGTCCCAGGCTTCCGGCATGCGGATGGCCCTGAGATTCCACTGCTGGGGATAGAGGCGGTCGTTGGGCACAAAGGCCGCCTGGAATTGATAGTTGGGGTGAGCGTACTCGATCAAAGCTTCGTTGGTGAGCCGCTTGACCAGCCGCCGCGTGGATCCCAGATGGTCGGCATCCACGTCAAATAGGTAGATCGCTTCTTGGCGGGCAAAAGCGCTGTCGCTGCTGGGGCGGAGCGTCAAATTATACTCTTTGGCGATAGCGGCAATCTGGCTGGGGGTGGCCGTATTAACAAAGTTGACCACGATGCTGTCGTAGGGGGTGGATCCCTTGCCGCAAGCCGTCAACAGCAGTGCCATCAGTCCGGCGCAGCAAAGGCCCAACCAGCGTCTGAATTTCATAATTCACGCCCTCGGGATCCAAACCAAAATGGTTGCAACCAGTATGCCTTCTGGATCGACGATTGACGAGATGCGATCCGGGATTGGGGCAAAATTGCCAAAAGGTGCAACCTTCGCCGCGCAAGAAGGGATCCCAGCCCTGCCGAGAAAGTGCTATGACAAGATGAGCGAAGAAGAAGGGGGAAGTCAGGGTCGTATGGATAGAGTTTTGCAGCTCCTGATCCAGGGTTGGTACTATTCCATCCCCCTGCTGACGTTCTCGGTCTTCTCGGTGGCCTGTTGCATCGAGCGGGCCTTGTTCTGGTGGAAGGTCACCCACCGGCAGGAGGAGGTGGTGCGGCAAGCCCTCAGCCAGTACCGCCGCAACCCACGCGCTGCCCAGTATCTGCTGGAACAAAATGCCGACCTGCCCATTGCTCGCATCTTTTTGGCCGGCCTGGAGCTGAACGAAGCCAGCCCCGAAGATTTTAAGTTGGCCCTGGAAACAGCCCTGGCGGCAGAGGTGCCCCTGCTGAAGCGCTTCAACACGGTCTTCGACACTGTCATTACCGTTGCCCCCTTCCTGGGACTGCTGGGCACGGTTACCGGCATCATCCAGATCCTCAGCTCCATCCAACTGGGAGATATCGGCGGCACCGACACACAGGGGGTGGGTCAGGGGATTGCCGAAGCCCTCTACTCGACCGCCTTTGGGCTGATCGTGGCCATTCCCACCTTGCTGATCTCCAATGTCTTCCGCTCTCTCTACCTGCGGCAACTTTCCAAGATCCAGGAGTACGGCGGCGAGCTGGAGTTGCTGCATCGGCAGCGGCAAGAGATGCAAGCCCAGCAACTTTCCCAGTACCCCTACACGCAGTCCAGACCCGGTGGCAGCTCCACCCTTCCGCCCTACTCTTCGCTTGAGCCCTCTTAAGCCATGCGCATCCCCGAAGAAAACTTCCGCTCCGGCGAGATTAATATTGTGCCCTTGATCGATGTCATCTTTTCGATCTTGGTGTTTTTTGTCATCGCCAGCTTGGTGCTCACCCGCTCGGAAGCGCTGGATGTCAACCTGCCGGACGCAACCACGGCCCAAGTTCGTCTACAGCCGGATGTAACGGTGAGCATCACGGCAGAAGGCCAGATCGCCGTCAACCAGGAGAAGATCGCCGATATCTCCGCTCTGATCCCGACGGTGGAACGCATCCTGGCCGAGAAGCCGGCTGAAGGGCGCCGCCTGGTGGTGATCAACGCCGATTTGGCCCTCTCCCACGGCAAGGTGGTAGAGGTGATGGATACCCTGCAGCGGCTGCCCAACGTCAGCCTGGCCATTGCCGCCCGCCGCCCCGCCAATAACCGTTGACACCTTCCCTCTCTCTGGGGTCACCCTGCCCCCAGCAGTTGGATCAGCAGCGCCTTTTGCACGTGGAGGCGATTTTCTGCTTGATCCCACACACGGGACTGGGATCCCTCTAAGACCTCGGCAGTAATCTCCTCTTCCCGGTGGGCAGGCAAGCAGTGCAGCACGATAGCCTCGGGATCCGCCTGTTTTATCAGCGCGGCGTTGACCTGGTAGGGCAGGAAGTGGGCTTTGCGGGCCTCGGCCTGATCCTCTTGGCCCATGCTGGCCCACACGTCGGTATAGACCACCTGAGCTCCTGCGACTGCTGCGTAGGGATCCCGTAAGACCAGCACCTGCGATCCCTGGGCCAGGGCTTGTGCTTCTGCCACCACCGCCCCATCCGGCTCGTAACCGGGGGGTGTGGCGACGCGGATGTGGATCCCGCTCATGGCACAGCCCAGCAGCAGGGAATGGGCAACGTTATTGCCGTCGCCGCAATAGGCCAAGGTCAGGCCCGCCAGTTGGCCGAAGTTCTCCTGGATGGTGAGCAGATCGGCCAACACCTGACAGGGGTGAAACTGATCCGTGAGGGCGTTGATCACCGGGATCTCGGCATACTCGGCAAAGATCTCCAGCTCTCGCTGGTCGTAGGTGCGAATGGCAATGACATCCAGGTAGCGGGAGAGGACGCGGGCCGTATCCGGCAGGGGTTCGCCGCGGCTCACCTGCAGCGCCGTCGGTACCAGATCCAGGGTGCTGCCCCCACACTGGGCCATGGCAGCAGTAAAACTGACGCGGGTGCGGGTGGAAGCCTTTTGAAACAACAGCCCCAGCACCCGACCCCGCAGATCCGCCCGATAGGGATCCCGCTTCAGTTCCGCCGCTTGAGCCAGCAGGGCCGATAGCTCTGCCGATGTCAGGTCGCTGAGCCGGAGCAGATCCCGCCCGGCTAAGTTCACAGATCCCACGGTCTTCGACTCGGCCATAGTGCCGCGCGCCACCTCCACGAACAACCCAGCATTGCCAACCCCGCGTTGGTCTTTGAGCCTCAGCTCGACCACGGCCTCAGGATCCGGCTACCGCGAAGAGGAACGAATGGCCTCTTGGGCCTGTTGCCGACGGGCCGAGATCTGAGCCTGGAGGGCCTGGATGGCGGCAGCATACTGGGGGTCGGCCGAGGTGGCCACCAACTCCCGGTTCTGGCCCAGCCGCTTCAGATCTTCTTCAGACAACTCCACCAAAATATCGGGGGTGATGCCCTTGTGATCGATGTCGGTGCCGTTGGGGGTGCGATAACGGGCGATGGTCACCGCCAGGCCCGACCCATCCGACAGGGGATGCACCGACTGCACCAGGCCCTTGCCGAAGGTTTGCGTGCCGATGATCACGGCGCGACGGTTATCTTGCAAAGCCCCCGACAGGATCTCGCTGGCGCTGGCGGATCCCCCATCCACCAAAACGGCCAAAGGCTTGTCGGTGAGGGCGGTGTTGTTGGCCGTGAGGCGATCCTGCTCCCCTTGCCGGTTCACCGTCGAGACAATGCTGCCTCGGTCGATCCACATGCGGGCGATCTCGGCGCTGGAGTAGAGCAGCCCCCCTGGGTTGGCCCGCAGATCGAGAACGTAGGCGGCCACCCCTCGTTTCTCCAGCTCGCGAATGGCTTGGCGCATCTTCTCGGCAGCGTTGCCGGAAAACTGGGTGATGCGGATGTAGCCGATGGGCAGGCCGCTTTCCTCGTGAACCTCGTAGCGCACGGTGGCCAGCTCGATTCTCTCCCGCACCAGGTCGAACACCTTCAGCCCTTCTCCCTCGCGGCGGATGGTCAGCCGCACCCGCGTACCCGGCTCGCCCCGAATGAGGTTGACCGCGGCGTTGGTGTCCATGCCTTCGGTGGACTTGTCGTCGATGCGCACGATCACGTCTTTGGATTTGATCCCGGCCCGGTCGGCGGGGGACCCTTCGATGGGGGAGATCACCACCAGCTCGTTCGTCTCTTGATCCATGCCCAGCGTGATCCCCACCCCGGTCAGCTCGCCGGATGTATCAATTTGCATGCTGGCGAACTGATCGGGATCCAAAAAGCGGGTGTAGGGATCGTTCAGTTTCTTCAGGGCTTCGCGAATGGCCGCATAGGCATCTTCTCGGGTGGCATATTCTCGGCTGAGCAGATCCCGCCGCACCGCCTCCCAATCGACGGAGTTAAAGGAAGGATCGACGTACTCGCGATTGACGATCTGCCAAACTTCGTCCACCACTTCTTTGGGATCCCGGCGAAACCCTGCCCAACCCGGACTGGATAGCTGCACGCCAACCAGCGACACGGCTGTGACTACCGCAGCCGTTGCACTCACCACAAACCCACGCTTTCTCATTGGCTCTCCTGGAAGACAAGGTGCTAAAAGTCGAGGTTGACGAGGTGGATCGCTAACCGTCCGGGAACGGAAGTGCAAGCAAAAGCTTTCTCTCGTCCGCCCTCATCCCAGAAGCATCGGAGATGAAGGAGGAGTACCCCGCCGCAGCCGGTGGGATCCAAAGTTTGGTAGGCTGCAAATGGCACAGCCCGAATGTGCCTAACCTAGCATAGGGATCCCCACAAGGGCGCTCCTGGGATCCCATTCATCACACATCCCAACCCAATTGCCGCTCTTTGTTCTGGATGGGCGCTTGTGCCGCCTTCTTGACCCTATGTCCCTCTCCACCGACTGCCCTAACTCGCTTGCGGCCGCTTTCGATCGGCCTTTGCTGTCCCAAGTGCAGTTGGCCCGCGCTGCCGCCCAGCGCACAGCCACCTTGCCCACTGCTATTAAAAATGCTGCTCTGGAGGCCATGGCCACCGCCCTGCTGGAACACCAAGAGGCCATCTTGACGGCCAACCAGGCGGATTTGGAGCAGGCAGCAGAGAGGGTCGAGGCCGGGGAGTTGTCGGCAGCCGCCTATGCCCGCCTGAAGCTGGATCCCCACAAGTTGGCGGACATGGTGGCCGGAGTGCGGCAGGTGATCCGGCTAGGGGATCCGGTGGGCCGAGCTTTGCTGATCCGAGAGCTGGACGAGGGGCTGGTACTGGAGCGGCGCACCTATCCTTTGGGAGTGCTGGGGGTGATCTTCGAGTCGCGGCCCGATGCTCTGGTGCAAATTGCCGCCCTGGCGGTGAAAACGGGCAATAGCGTCTTGCTCAAAGGGGGATCCGAAGCCCTGCTCTCCTGTCAGGCGTTGATGGCGGCCATCCAAGCGGGGCTGCAGCAGATCCCGGACTTTCCCCAGGGATCTTTGCAGCTGCTCACCAGCCGTGAGGAGATCAAAGCCCTGCTGCAACTGGAGGGGCTGGTGGATCTAATTATCCCCCGCGGCTCCAGCAGCTTTGTCCGCTACATCATGGAAAATACCCGCATCCCGGTGCTGGGCCACGCCGATGGCCTGTGTCACCTGTACGTGGATCGGGCTGCCGATGTGGAGATGGCGGTGAGGCTGACGCTGGACAGCAAAACCCAGTACCCCGCCGCCTGCAACGCCATCGAGACCCTGCTGGTGCACGCGGACATTGCCCCCCAGTTTTTGCCCCCGGCGGTCCAGGCGCTGCGCGAGCAAGGGGTGGAGTTGCGCGGGGATCCCCGCTGCCGCGAGCTGGTGCCGGATCTGATCCCGGCCACTGAGGCCGACTGGAGCACCGAGTACGCCGATTTGATCCTCTCGATCAAGATGGTCGGCTCCCTTGACGAGGCCATTGCCCACATCCAGCAGTACGGATCCCGCCATACCGAGGCCATCGTGACCGAAGATGCCGCCGCCGCCCGTCGATTTCTGGATGAAGTGGATGCGGCAGGAGTCTTTCACAATGCTTCCACCCGCTTTGCCGACGGCTTCCGCTACGGCTTTGGGGCAGAAGTGGGGATCAGCACCCAAAAACTGCCGCCGCGCGGCCCGGTGGGTTTGGAGGGCTTGGTGACCTACCGCTACCAACTGCGAGGGCAAGGACATCTTGTAGCCGACTATACAGGCCCGCAGGCCCGGCCTTTTCAACATCGAGATCGTCTGAACAACACCGGTTTGGCCTAGGGGACACGGCCTGCCCCGGAAAGGTTATGAGGCAAGCGTTCATAAAAACCGTTCTCCTCGTCTTGGCGGCTCCAGGTTGGGGTAGATTAAAGAATAGCTCTGTGATTTGCAAAGGTTGTGCTTCGTGTCGCGCTGTGGTGTGACAATTAACGATTGGGTTCTGGACTCCAACTGTGCCGACTTGAGCGCCTTTGACCCAGCACCTTGCTTTTTGGTCGCCTTTTGTTATTTCGATTAGGAGCTTCACTGAATCATGTCTGTGCGTCTGTATGTCGGAAATCTGCCGGAAGAGGTGGATCGTCAGGCGTTGGAGAAGCTCTTTCGCTCTGCCGGCGAGGTGATTTCCACCAAGGTGATTCGGGATCGCAAGACCGGCAAGTGTCGCGGCTTCGGATTTGTAACGGTGAACACCGAGGAGCAGGCGCAGCAGTACATCGAAAAGTTCAATGGCCACAGCTTTGGGGATGTTAACTTGCGCATTGAGATCGCCCAGCCGCGCGACCGAGGGGAAGAGGCCCCATCCAAAGCGGCAGCTCCTGAGCCCTCAGCCAAAGAGTCTGGCAAGGAGTCTAAAGATTCCAGAGCATCCAGAGATTCTGAGGCCAAAGGCTCTAAAGATCCATCAGCAGGAAACTCTGCTCCCAGCAAAAAGCAACGCCAGCGCGGCAACAAAGGCGGGCGCGCCACTGTCGCTGCCGCCAGCGAGGCAGCCTCTGAGCCGGATCCCCGCTGGGCCAGCCAGTTGCAGCGGATCAAGGAGCAGCTTCTGCAGGCCACCAATTCCTGATCCCCCCGAAGGAGTGATAGACACCGTTGGGATCCGACGGTAGGCTGTGTGGAGTTCTGGGCATGTCTGAGAGGGGGGTTAGGATGAATAGGCTGGTGAGGGTTTTTCGCGCTTGGGCTCAGGCCGGACTTTTGCTTGGGCTAATGGTTCTGCTGGAAGTGGGAAGTGGAGCTGCGGTTTTCCTGCCGGCGGCGGCGGCCCCGGCAGATTTGGAAGAGCAGGTGCTCCAGATCATTCGCAAGAACCCCCAGGTGATCCTAGAGGCTGTCCAGGAATACCAGCAGCGACAGTACCAAGAGCAACAGCAACAGCAGCAGCAGTTGGCGGAAGAATTTGGCCGTCAGTTGCGGGAGAACCCGCGTGCCGTCATCGGAGACTCTCCCCAACTGGGATCCGAGGCTTTGCGGTTGGTGTTGGTGGAGTTTTCCGATTTTCAATGTCCCTTCTGCGCCCGCGCCCACGATACCCTCAAACAGTTCATGGCCGAGCACGGGAACGAGGTGACCTTGGTGTACAAGCACCTGCCCTTGACCAGCATCCACCCGGAGGCGATGGCGGCGGCTCGCGCGGCTTGGGCTGCCCAGCGCCAGGGTAAGTTCTGGGAATTTCACGACGAGCTGTTCGCCAACCAATCCCAGCTTGGAGATGCGTTTTATGTGGCCACTGCCGAGAAGTTGGGCCTGAACGTGGAGAAGTTCAACCGGGATCGGCGCAGCCGGGCGGCAGAGCGAGCCATTCAGCGGGATATGGATCTGGCCTCTCAACTGGGCATTGGCGGCACGCCCTATTTCATCTTGAACGGCATTGCCTTCTCGGGGGCGCAGCCGCTGGAGGTGTTTGAGCAGACGCTGCAACAGGCCAAACAAGCTCTTTAGCCCGTTCAGGGTCTTAGGTCCTGATGTCGAGTCCCTATCGTTGCCCGGAGTGTGGGGATGAGTTCCTGTTTCGACCGGATCCCTGCCCCACCTGTGCCAGCCGACAACGCCAGAAGCAGCGGGCCGCTCGCGCCAAGGAAAAGCGGGGCAGCTACGACCTGACGGGCCAAGTTGCTGCTGCCGAGTTCTGGCAACTGTTGCGCTGGTACCCCTGTTGCCCCTGCTGTGGCAGGCCATGGTCACAGGTGGGATCCGCTCCTGTCCAGGATCACATCATCCCCCTCAGCCGCGGGGGGCCCAACACGGCTGCCAACTTGCAGCCCCTCTGCCCGGCCTGCAACGGCTGGAAGGCAGACTTTCTCATCTATTTCGACAGGGCTGTGCCGGGTCAGGTGCGACCCTTGCCCCAGCACCTTTGGCCCAGCTTTCGGCGTTGGCTCCGCCTCACCGGGGCCAATCGGGGGGTGGAGGATGTCCACAGCATCTTGTCCAGCCCCTGCGAAAGGCAACTGGACTGGTTGGATCCCAGCTTAGATCTTGGCGGCGGGGATCGCCCCCACGTGGTGCAACAGTTGGCCTATCCCCTGGCCAGCCCGGCCCAATTGCAGGCGGAAACCCTGCGCCTCACCCTAGTGGCGATCTCACTTGCAGAAGGATCCCTGGCGATTCCAACAAGCGGTGCAAAGGGCAGCGAGGCCCAATGGGGCTATTCTCAACAGCAGCGAGACGGTTCCTGACCTCCCCTCTCCCTCAGGGAGAGGAGCTGAAGCTGGCTGCTGCTACTCCACGGGCAGGATGCGGGCGTCAAACCCCGCCTCGGCCAGGGCGCGCCGCGCCTGTTCGGCATTGGCCCGCTGCCGGTAAGTGCCCACCTGAATCACAGAGCCGCGCACAAAAGCGTCAGGGGCAAACTGCTGCAGCTTGGGCAGCGCCTCTGCGCCGGCGGATACCACCACCCAAAATCCGCCTGTGCCTTCTTCGCGCAGGGATGCGGGAGAGGGGGTGGGATCCTGAACCAGAAGCGGTCGAGAGCGGCGCAGATCGGCGGGGAAGATCCCGGCTTCGTAGCCTCGGTCGGCCAGGTACCGCACCTGTTCGGCGGCAGCAGCCGGATCGGCAAACCCGCCCGTGCGCACCACCCGCAGGTCGTCGTAGATCAAAGGCAGGGATCCCTCTAGCAGTTGTTTGAGTGCAGGCCATTTCTCACCGCTGGGATCCGCCACCAACACCCAGTAGCGCTCCCCCTGAGGTGGATTGGAGTCAGGATCCCCTACAGCTTCCTCCCCTGCCAGCGACACCGCCACTGCCGGCAAGCCCTGGGCGGTCAGCCAGCGGGCCTGATCCTGCGCCAGCGACAGGCGGGAGAAGGTGCCCGTCTGCAAAGCCGCCTGGCCGCGGTACTGCACCACAGCAGCTCCTGGAAAAAAGCGGCGCACCCGCTCTTCCAGCCGGGGATCCCTGCTGGGGTTGGGCACATAGGTGGCAAAGGGCCGCTGGGGATCGGAGGGGGGAGCCGTTGGCGCCGGCGGGGCAGGGTTTTCAGAGCTGGGGGAGGGGCGGTCGGGCGCTGTTTGGGCGGGAAAAGCGGGCGGAAGGGGCGGATCCGTATCTTGACGGCTCACCACCCGCACCGGCAAGCCCAACCGTTCCAATTCAGCCTGGCGGCGTTGGGCGTGGTTGCGGTTGATGAACGTCCCCGCTAAAATGAACACCTGCCCGTCCCCTTGCACCAAATAGGCATCCGGCACCTGGCCGCGCACCTGGGCTAGAGCGGCTGCCTCGTTGGCCAGCACATGTACCTGGTAGCGGGTCAAGGCCAAAGCAGCAGGCAGGGCGAGGACAAAAGCCGCCAGGGATCCGGCCAAGAGGGCCGCTGTCATCCCCAGCCGTGGAGCAGGGAGCCCCTGCCACCCTGGAGCAGCCCTTTGGTTTATAAGCCATCTGCGGCACTGAAACAGCCCGGCGTTCACGGGATAAGCACAGACTTAGCGCATTTTTGGGTGCATCTCTAGTATAGACAGGTCGGCAGAACTCCACCCCTGGCGGGAATGGTTTGCGGCCCAGGGGTTTTCAGAAGCGGCGGCGCCGGCGGCGCCGAGCAGTCAGGGTGCGGGATCCCCCCAGGGCAAAGCGGATGATCTCCGTCTTGTACTGCTGCGAGCCCTCTGTGTAGTGGGCAAGCTGAATAGCGGATCCCTGGCCGGAGGGAAGAGCTGGCAAGGGCTGATCCGGGGTTTCGGCTTCGAGGGCGATGAAAAATCTTAGACGCAGCAGCACCTCCAGTTTAGACAGGCGCTCGGTCTGTTCGGGCACGAGGCGGCCGAGAGAGATTTGGAGGCGCGGCCTGCGGCGCCGGGATCCAGGGCGGCTCCAAAGCTGCCGGGCCAACGTCCACAGAGAGGCTTGCTCAGGAGACTTGACCAATAGCTTCCAGCCTGTCAGCGGGTTGAGGCCATAGGTAAGCAGCAGAGAATACATCGGCGGCAGGAAAGAGCAGAGGAGCGTTTTGAGTTAATGTCAAAAGGATAGCCCATAGGCCAACTGTAGCACTGCTACCTGCTACCTGAAGACCGATTGCAATGGCCGGGATCCCTGCCCAACGCTGGCTGTTTCATTCTGCAGACACACTGGCTGCCCAGAACTTGGCCGAGGCAGTGGGGGTCTCCTCTGTGTTGGCTCAGATCTTGCTCAATCGCGGCCTCTCTAGCCCTGCTGCTGTGCAGCGGTATTTGCAGCCGGATCCCGCCCACCTGCCCCCGCCCAGCCAGGATTTTGCCGATTTGCCGCTGGCGGTGGAACTGCTGGATGGGGCGATTTGCCGACAAGAGCCCATTGCCATCTGCGGCGACTACGATGCCGACGGCATGACCAGCACGGCTCTGCTGCTGCGGGCGTTGCGGGGCACGCCAGTGGTTTACCGCATTCCCAGCCGCATGACCGAGGGCTATGGCCTCAACAGCCGCATGGTGCAAGAGCTGCACCGCGAGGGGGTGCGCCTCATCCTCACGGTGGACAACGGCATCTCTGCCCACGAGCCCATCCAACTGGCCAAAGCCCTAGGTTTGACGGTGATCGTGACGGATCACCACGATTTGCCGCCCCAGTTGCCCCCTGCCGACGCCATCCTCAATCCCAAACAGCTCCCGCTCTCTTCTCCCTATCGAGGGATGGCCGGGGTGGGGGTGGCCTACCTCCTGGCCCAGGCGCTGGCGGAGCGGCGCGGTGACGGCCATTTGGAGCGGGTGGCGCTGGAACTGTTTACCGTGGGCACCATTGCCGATTTGGCGCCGCTGACAGGGATCAACCGCCTTTGGGTGCGGCAGGGGCTGAACCTCTTGCCCACTTCCCAGGTGGCCGGGATCCGCGCCCTGTTGCAGGTGATGGGGGTGCAGGGATCCCCAGAGGAGCTGCGGCCTGAGTGGATTGGGTTTGGCCTGGGGCCGCGCATCAACGCCGTTGGGCGGATTGGCCAGGCGAGAATGGGGATCCAGTTGCTGACCACCGACGACCCGCAGCAGGCGGAGAAACTGGCCCGCCGCTGCGAACGCCTCAACCAGGTGCGGCAGCAGATGTGCAGCCGCATCGAGGCCGAGGCCCTGGAGCAAATTGCCCGGCAAGGTCGGGATCTGCGGCAGGAACGGGTGTTGACGATTTTGGGATCCCCGCAGCAGAAATGGCACAAAGGGGTGATCGGCATCGTGGCCTCGCGCTTGGCAGAGCGTTTGGGCTGTCCGGTGTTCATCGGCAGCCAGTCGCGGCAAGGGGAGGTCAGCGGCTCGGCGCGGCAGGGGATCCCGGAGTTCGACGTGTTTCAGGCGTTGGAGTTTTGCCAAGATCTGTTCAGCAAACACGGCGGCCACCCGGCGGCAGGGGGATTTAGCCTGAGGGCGGAAAACTGGCCTCTTTTTGAAGAGCGGCTGCGGCAGTTTGCCCAACAGCAGTTGCAGCCGGAGCAGATCCAGCCGCTGGTACAGATCGACGTGGAGGTGGCACTGGCGGATCTCACCCTTGACCTCTATCGAGAGCTTCAGCATCTGCAGCCCTGTGGCATCGGCAACCCTGAGCCGGTCTTCTGCAGCCGCAACCTGCAGGTGCTGCAACAGCAGCGCTTTGGCGCAAGGGCCGTTAGTGGGGATACCCCCAGCCACCTGAAGCTGCTGGTTCAGGATCCCGACACTTCTGCCTTTGGCAACCGAGCAGAACCCTCACTAGCCTCAACCGCCAAAGCCCGCAGCCGTCCCCTGTGGGCCATTCGCTGGCGAGGGGCTGAGAATTATCCCCTGCCCGACCGAGTTGACCTCGCCTACACTCTGAAGGCCAAAACGTGGCAGGGAGAAACCCAACTGGAGCTGGAAATTGTCGGGATCCGACCTGCCCAAGAGGCTGCTGCCCGCACCCCCCCCTTTCCTCTGGACGCTGCTCCTTCCATGTCCCACTCCCAGAGCGAGACCGAGTCCTCACCCCTGTTGATCTGGCGACCCACCCCCCAGCCCACCCAGCCTTTGCGTTGGCAAGCTGTAGACCGGTTTTCTGTCCTCTTGCCCCGGGCGCGGGGAACCATCCTGTTCTACGGCTTCCGCCGCCCTTCGCTTGTCCTGTCTTCTGGGCGGCACTTGACTCTCCACTACGACCGCCCCCAAACCGGCCACCGCTACGATCAACTCTGGTTGTGGAGTTGGCCTCCTTCTGTGGATCACCTCAAGTGGCTGCTCTGGGGTACTCCCAGCAGTGAGCTGCTGATCGCCGTCCATCGGCAAGCGGTGCCCCTACCCTCCGCCACCGGCTTGCAACGCCAGCTCCGCCAATACCTGCAAACCCACAGCCAGGTGGATCTGCTGCGCTTGGCCCAGCAATGGTGGCTGTCTCCGGCGGTATTGGTGGCAGGCTTGCGCTCCCTGGGGTATGCCTGTTCGGATTTTGGCCCCACAGGATCCCTGGACGAAGAACTGGAGGCCCAGCAAGCTTGGTACCGCAGCTCCTGGCAGCAAGTGGCCGCCCGGCTGCTGCAGATTCCTTTTGCGCCAGCGGTGTAGGGCAGCATGGGAATTAAGCTACTGCTGGGCTCCGACTACCACGGCAGCGACCGGCTGATCCGGCAGGCCCTGGCCCATCTGCCACAGGTGGATGCTTACATCAACTGCGGCGATTTCTGTTCCAAGGCCGGCAAGCCCTCCCGTAAAGCCACCCAGGGCTTTCATCCGGCAGCGCAAGCCGAGGTAGCCCAGTTGCAATCTTTTCTGGCGGCGGTGGAGAGTTTGGGCAAGCCCTGGCTCTTCCTGCCCGGCAACCACGATCCGGCGGCTGCGGTTTTGGATTCGCTGGCTGGCAGTTGGGGGCGGGCCATCACCCAGTCCTGCTGCTTTGAGTGGCTGGGGTTACAGGTTTTGGCTGTGCCCTGGACTCCCCCCTGTGGTTGGAGCTGGTCTCTCACCTCCGGCCATTTGCAGGAGCTGCTCCACCTCTACCGTCAACCCCCCCGGCCCATTGACCTGCTGCTGACCCATGCTCCGCCGCAAGGTCTTTTGGATGAAGGCGGAAAATGGTATCACCATTGCACGCCCACTTTGCGCCCCTTATTGGAACAGGTGCAGCCGCGCTACTACATCTGCGGACACATGCATTGGGATGGGGGCAAGGTAGAGCGGTGGGGATCCACCCTGGTGATCAACGCGGCTCTGCACAACATGGTTCTCGAGATTGATTAGGTAGGGATCCCTTGGATTTGCGCTAGGATCCCTTTCATGCCCCGTTCTTTGATCTTGGCCAGCAGCAGCCCTGGCAAATGGCGCGAGTTCAACGCCTTTTTCCAAGCCCATGCCCCCGCTTGGGAGCTGCTCCGTCTGCCTGCAGCAATTGAGGTGGAAGAGACCGGTACCACCTTTGCCGAGAATGCCCTTCTCAAAGCCAAGGCCGTGGCCAAAGCTCTGAGAGAGTGGGCCATTGCCGACGATTCCGGCCTGGCGGTGGCAGCCCTTGGCGGCGCCCCCGGGATCCACTCGGCTCGCTATGCTAACAGCGATGCCGCCCGCATCCAGCGGCTGCTGCAGGAGATGGAAGGGATCCCAAATCGCCGAGCCACCTTTCACTGCGCCATCGCCCTGGTGGATCCCCAGGGCCAGGTGCAGGCGTTGGTGGAAGGCCTTTGCCACGGGGAAATCTTGACCCAGCCGCGGGGAAAGGGGGGGTTCGGCTACGACCCGCTGTTTTGGGTGCCGGAGGTGGAGCTAACCTTTGCCGAGATGAGCCCGGCGCAAAAAGAAGCCATCGGCCACCGCGGCCAGGCCCTACGCGCCCTCAAGGAGCAGTTGCTCGCCTTGGAGGGCAGTCTGGGCTAGCCTAGACTCACCAAAGGCTTGGGAGCTGCTAGGATACACTAGTCCAATTCTTGAGGGTTTGGGACAGGGAAAACCCTCTTGCGTTGGCAGCCGAAAGGGAGTACTTGAGGCAACATGAGCTTCTCCGAGTTTGAGGATCGCGATCCCACCGCCGCGACAGAGCAGGCTGCTGGCCGTGGTTCTCCAGATTCTACTTCCAGTCCAAACTCCAGCGGAGCAGCGGGCGGCCGTCGTTCTCCGCCCCCTTTGCCGGAAGAGGGCTCAACTGTTGCGGGCGCAGAAGATTGGCTGGATGAGGAGAATGGGCGGGATAGCCACAGGGCTTCGCGACCTTCTGGCCGCAGCCGAGACAACGAAAAGGGTGAGCAGAGAAGAGCGGGTGAGCGTTCTGGACAGGCCCTAGTTCCCCGCCGTTCTGTCTCCGGCAGCCGGAACGGATCCGCCCGCTCTTCTGCCTATGCCGGCTCCTACCGGTCTGCAACTTACGGCTACACCGCCGGCTACGGCGGCAGTGGAGGATATGGAGGTGGAGGACGCAGCAGCAGCTCCTCAGGGGGAGTCTCCTCCTCGGATCTGACAATCCTGCTGGTGGTGGCCTTGCTGGCTTTCTTCGGCGGGTTTGCCATCCGCAACATCTTTGCCGAGTCGGGCGGCTTCGACGATGAGCGTCCCATCCGCGCGGCCAACGTGCCGGCGGCCTTCCGGGATTTTTGCTTTGCCTACAATGGCACGGCTTCCTTTACCGTGGTGCAACTGACCAGCGTTTCCGCCCTCACCATGGCTTCGGTGCCCATTTACAAGATGGACACCTGCACCATCCCCGTCAGCCAAACCGCCAACGCCCTGCAGGCCTTGGGCATCCGCGGGCGGGCAGACACCTTAGGCCCACAATTGGGGGGATCCAACCTCACCCTCATCCAGCTCCCTCTCGCCAGCGGCTTGGCCCGCGCCATCTACAACCAGTTTCCCAGCTTAGCCACCCAGGGTAACGAGGCCCAGGTTTTGTCCCAACTGGAAACCACCATCAACAACACCCTGCGCTCCAACATCGAAGGGCTGGCCTTGCAAGGCCTGGAGCCCACCAACATCCCCGATGTGTACGTGATGGTGCCGGGGCACTCCTTCAATTTGCAGCCTCAACTCAACCTGCGCTAGCCATGCCCCTCAAACAATCCTTTGACACACTCTCCTGGGCGAGGACGTGTTCATCACCTTAGAAGGTGGAGAAGGAGCGGGCAAAACCACTCAGCAGTCCCTTTTGGCCGAGCAGCTTCAACAAGAGGGCTATGCTTGCCTGTGTACCCGCGAGCCAGGGGGCACAGCACTGGGAAAGGTGCTGCGGGAGCTGCTGTTGCACGGGGATCCCATGACGCCGCTGGCCGAGCTGCTCCTGTACGCGGCGGATCGGGCTGAACACGTGAGCAAGGTCATCGCGCCGGCCCTGGCGGCGGGACAAGTGGTGATCTGTGATCGCTACACCGATTCCACCCTGGCCTACCAGGGCTACGGTCGGGGGCTGGATTTGGGGCAGATCCGCCAGCTCAACCACTTGGCCACCGGCGGGCTGCAGCCGCATCTCACCCTGTGGCTGGATCTTGCTCCCGAAGTGGGGCTAGCGCGCTCCCATCTTGGCGACAAACTGGAACAGGAGCACCTGGAGTTCCACCGCCGCGTCTACCAAGGGTTCCAAGCCCTGGCCGCTGCAGAACCGCAGCGGACTGTCCGCATCGATGCCGAGGGATCCCCTGCCGAGGTAGCGGCACGGATTTGGTCGGTGGTGAAGCCCCGCCTACCCCGGCGCGACAACAGTGCAAGTTAGTATCTCTCCCCTCTCGCCCCCTTAAGGTTAAGATTAGGTTAAAAAGCAAAGCCGCTCTACCTCTTCCTAGGTTAGGTTGGCTGGGCGGCTCCGCGGGCGAGAGTTTTGTCTTTTCGATTGCTTCGCTGGGCTTTTGGAAAGGGAGACCTGTCTATAGATGCGATGTTGCTGGGTACCGAGCAAAAGGGTGAACAGAACCAGATCATGCTTTCCCCTTTGTCCTCGTCCTCTCTGGCGCTCCAAGCCCACCAACTGTTGAGCCAGCAATGGCAGCGACTGCAAAAACACGTGCGGCGAGTTCTGGCCCAGCATCCAGAGGCAGTAGAATCCTTGCATCAAATCCGGGTGATCCTGCGCCGTATTGGCACCTGGGTGGAGGTGTTTCAGGGATCTGTCCGGCTGCCCAAACCTCTTAAGCCCAAACGCCTGCAAAAGTTGGCCAGGGCTTTGGGCAAACAGCGGGATCTGGACGTGCTGCTGGAAATCCTGCAGGAGCCGTGCTGGGAAGGGATCCCGGCGGCCCAGCAAGCGGAGCTGGAGAAGCTAAGGCAAGATCTGCGGCAACGTCGAGCCCAAGCTGAGAAGCGCTCCCGTCGCATCCTCGAAGATTCCGACTTTCTGGAGTTTCAAGCCGCCTGCGAGCAGTGGCTGGCTCACCCGCGCTACAAGCCTCAGGCAGAGCTGCCTTTGCTGGAAAGCTTGCCCCATTTGCTGACCCCTCTGCTGGCCGAGTGGCTGCTGCAACCGGGTTGGCGGATCCCTGCTTTTCCCAGGACGGAGGCTCAAGCTGAGCAACTGCACGAGCTGCGCAAGGCTACCAAACGGCTGCGCTATCAGGTGGAGTTTTTTGCGCCCTTTTACGGGGAAGCCATGCAAGATTGGATAGCGACCCTGAAGCGCTTGCAAGACCAACTGGGCCGCTTTAACGACTTGCAAGTTTTGCAAGCCGAGCTGCCCGCAGACTCAGAACTGCAAACCCTTCTCCAAGAGCAACAAAAGCTAGCCCTCCAGGAGTGGCCCGGCTACCAACAGCGCTATCTGTCTACTGCTGAGCAGCGGCAGCTTTATTGCAATTGGTTTGTTTCCAATTTCTAGGGATCCCCCCGAAGGGGGAACCTTTGCGGGAGCTCTTCCCGCAGCTGGGCCAGCTCTGTGTTTCCAATTTCTAGGGATCCCCCCGAAGGGGGAACTTTGCATGGATTCTGGATTTAGAGGCAACGTGCTCAGGCATGTTTCCAATTTCTAGGGATCCCCCCGAAGGGGGAACTACGAATACTTCGCCGAAAGCACCGACGGAAGGCGGGAGGAATAGTTTCCAATTTCTAGGGATCCCCCCGAAGGGGGAACCCTAGGGAAAATTCTCGATTGCACGAAGGAACTCATTGTTTCCAATTTCTAGGGATCCCCCCGAAGGGGGAACACCTCATATGGACGAAATGAACATGGCTATCCTGGATGCCGTTTCCAATTTCTAGGGATCCCCCCGAAGGGGGAACTTTCCCTTTTTGCGCATACACCACAGCCCACGCAACGAGCGTTTCCAATTTCTAGGGATCCCCCCGAAGGGGGAACCATCCAAACGGGATTCTAGGCCGTGGGTACAAGTCAGCGTTTCCAATTTCTAGGGATCCCCCCGAAGGGGGAACAGCCCAGAAGTCTGGAACCTTAACGTCAGCCTATTGGATGGGTTTCCAATTTCTAGGGATCCCCCCGAAGGGGGAACAATGCCGTTCTCTGATAGGGCAGCTCCAGAGCGTTTCGAGGAGTTTCCAATTTCTAGGGATCCCCCCGAAGGGGGAACTCAGGTAGCGGGCACACGCCCCAGGGGTGGAGACGGAGTGTTTCCAATTTCTAGGGATCCCCCCGAAGGGGGAACGGCAGACTGCCACTTCAGCTTGAAGGCACAGGCAATCGCGTTTCCAATTTCTAGGGATCCCCCCGAAGGGGGAACTGCTTAATGACTTCCTCTGCTTGGCCGGCGACTTCCTGTTTCCAATTTCTAGGGATCCCCCCGAAGGGGGAACATCAAAAGCAGAGGGAGGGATTAGCAGCGATTACATCTTGTTTCCAATTTCTAGGGATCCCCCCGAAGGGGGAACCTACCCCTATTAAACCCAAGCGGGGCAAGGAATGCAAGACCCATTTGCGAGGGGGTCGGTCGAAGACGGCAAAAAAG
>NZ_JANSJC010000029.1:0-24968 GCF_047462375.1 Synechococcus sp. H55.8
AGGGCTTCTTTGGCCGCGACGTGGAGGTGCAACTGCAGCAGCCCCGAGAACATCAGGTGGAGCTGGCGCTCATCGCCCGTCCCGGATCCCAGGCCACCTGAGCAAGACAGCGGGGCTTAGGTCCTTTGCTTCTCTGCACGACTTTTTCACAGTTTTGTTCCTAAGATTAGAACGACTCACACAGGTGTGTTGAAGACTGAGACACTAGAGGAAGGAGACTTGGGGATCCCCATATTTGGGATCCCTATTTTTTGAATGATAAAAAGTTAGCAGGATTCCTCTCGGAGCGACACGAAAACAGCGCCAGCAATGACGCTAATCTCAGCTCTCGTCCTCAAGCTGGTTGCCAGTCGCTTGCCAAAAGCTTCTACAACCCACCTCATGCAATCCAAGGGATCCCTGGCAGCAGTTGTCACCGGTTGGTCTCGTAGGGTTTTGGTTCCAAGATAAGCAGTTGGTCAAGAAACTTAACATCTAGGTCAACTCATCTTAACTCAATAAAGACTCCCCGAGCCATCGGGTTAACTTTTGTGGGTCTCAGCAGCCCAATCCTGAATAATCCAGGTACGCAAGATCTGGATTTCTTCAGGGCTCAAGTGGCCCAAGCGATCCGTGCCGGTGCCGTTGCGGCGAATGTAGGCCAATTCGGGAGATCCGCTGCGTCCAATAAAAGAGCCGGGAAATTCTCCTTGGGGATCACTCACGGGGGGTCTCGGCGTCGGCACAGTTCCCGTCCCAAGCTCCGATAAGGAACCGGGGGCGTCGGCCCCTTCTCCTTCTGCATTCAAGGGGATCCCTGCCGCCCGTTGAATAACAGCATGGCGAGCCAACCAGCGCGGTTTCAGCAACTCGCTATTTTCTGATCCGGGCGTTACGTAACGCATCACCGCGGCATAGCTATCCAAAGGGCTGCGCCGCATCCGACCGGCCCGCTGATGACAACCCACACAGCTAGCATCCAGTAGGGGCTGAATATCTCGCTGGTAGGTGTATTGAGGCTCGGTGCGGAAGGTCAACTCTATGGGATTTTGTAAATCTAGCTCTTTGGCAGCAGGTAAGAACACTCTGTAATCGGTACTGTAGTTGAGTGGCTGTAAAGGCTGTACAATTAGCTCGTTTCCCTGGATATCAAAGGCCACTTCCAAAGGAGGCTGGATCCCAAAAGCCAAACTCGTCATTCCTGTCGGAAGCTCTCGGTCGAAACGCAGGCGAATACTTTGATCAACTGGGATCCCTCTTTGGCCATTGGAAGGATTGCTAGAGACCAATGCGACTCCACCTTGAGGAAGAGGAGTAAATTCTACCTGAGCTTTTCGGGCCGCCACTCTTGGTTGTAAAAGAGTTAATGCATTGGGATAGAAAGTGGCATATTGCTCCAGTTGAGTTGGCGATGGGTTTTGCTGCCAAACACTGCGAGGCATTCGCACCGTGAAGAGGGGCACTTGTTGTTCCCCACCTTGCCCCAGTACTTCTAAAGTGAGCTGCTCCGCCTGCGGCTGTGCCTGAAATTGTTGTGCCAAGGTTTGCCAAACCAAAGAGCGCGATTGCTCGACAAGCTGTGAATAGCTCTGCCCCTGCACCCGTAGAGAGAGATGATAGGTTTGCGGCCATCCTACCTCACCCCAAGCCAGCACCCAGGCCAACCCGAAGGCGAGCAACAGGGATCCCAGCTTCAGCCAAGGCCGGCGGCGAGAGTTCGACATCAGCATTAATCAGCAACGTATCTTAGGGTTTAGCCGTTTCTATGAGAATCTTCCATCTTTGGCAAAGCAACCGGTCTGAGAGAATGACAGTCATTGGCGGGCCACTCTTCTACTCTTCTAGAATAGTTGGGGTAATCAAGACAACAACTTCACTTCTAATGTTCGTCGTGTTTTGCCTACGAAAGAGAGCACCTAGCAGAGGAATCTCAGCAAGAAGTGGAACTTTATCAACAGACACTCGATCCTCCTCTTGTATCAATCCTGCCAAAAATAGTGTTTCCCTGTCTTTAAGTCTGATTTGCAAAGAGCCAACAGAACGCTGATTGAGCAAGCTAATTACGGCTCCGTCTGCTAAAGTGATTTGGCTACCGATAGATGAAACCTGGGGAAGAAGATTCAACGTAACGTAGCCATTGTCATCAATCCTGACGTTTTGAATAATTAAGTTGACTCCTGCGTTTCCTTTTTCAAAAACGACTGTTGACGTACCCGTTGCAGGGTCTGTTACCAATCTCCTATTGGTGATAACTTCTTGACCAACTACAATAGCCGCGCCCGTGTTGTTAGCGACGACCACTTTTGGGTCAGCCAGTATCTTGGCTGTTCCTGAAGCAATAGCTGCATCTATGCGGGCCGCAAGAGATTGCTGGAGTCGGTTTAAGGTGTTGAACACAAGTGAGCCGCCAGTTCCTACGGAAGGAACTACGCCAACGTCAGGAACCGAAGACCCTGCAGGTTGGTTGAGGGGAGTTCCACCAAAGGTGGTATTATCTCCAGAGCCCAGTGCAAAGTTGCCAGAGGCACCGCCTAATGCCACTCCTAGACTAGAGTTGTTATTGAGGTTAATCTCAATAAACCTAGCACTAACTAAGACCTGACGACTTCTAAGATCAATCTGGGCAAGGTAGGCTGCAATCACATCATGCTGGGCAGGTGTGGCAACAATAGTTAGTGAGTTTGTTCTTGGATCTGCTTGAATGGCTGACTCTTGAGCAAGAGGGATATTCGATGCTTCCAGGATAGCTAAAATTCTACTTCTGATTTCACTTGGAGTGATACTTAGTTGTCTAGCATTGATTTCGACTGTTGCTTGCCCGCCTCCGGCCCCAGCAGCAGTAAGGTTAAAGGTCTGTTCTGTCTCTTCGATTCTTAGTTGATTAAGTCTATATGTTTTGACAATCTGCTGGCCGACTCCAGGAAGGCTAGTGCCGATAAAAACTGTTTGCCCTACACGAGTTGCTTGCAGTTCCTTCAGCCGCAAGATAAAGTTGAACGTTTCCTGTAAGGGTGAGTCGGCTACATCTAAGGAAATCGTCAAGTCCGGAGGAACGTCGTTAAGAACTACATTTAGTCCAGCTCGACGTACCAAGAGACTCAACACATCACCTACGGGAGCATCCCTCAGGGTTAAGGTAATCTTGGCATTTGAGCCCAAGTCAACTGGAGGGGGAGCAGGAAGGATGCTGCCGACTGCAAGATCCCCTGCCGGAGGAGCTACTGCTCGACCCTGGAAGGGAGAAGTAGTGGGATCAACGGATCCCGGCGGCAGTTGGGGTTGGTTAAGCTGCCCTACGGGGGGCACCTGAGAAATGACCGGCCCAGGGGAAGCCGGCTGAGGGGCAGGAGCCACCTGAGCTGGCGGGGAAGGGGGAGGAGTTTGGGCAAGGGGCTGAGGAGTAGGGGCTGTTCCCTGGGGAGAAGGAGGGTTTTGAGCAACCGAAGGGGCGGCAGGAGCCGGCGGCGGGGCCACAGGCTGAGGTCGGGTTGGCGAGGCCGGTTGATTGGGCGCTACTTGGCTGGGCGCGGCAGCTACAGGAGCCGGTGGGGCAGAGGGCAAGCCCTCAAACTCGAAGACCAACTGTGTTGGGCTGCGCTGGGCCAGCAAGCCCTGGGGAGCTGCCGCAACACCGGCAATTTCTATCCGCACGCTGTCACTGCCCAGTTGCTTGGCTTCGATGAAGCGCACTCCCGGCAAGGGAGACTCCTGACGATAGCGGCCTTGACCGCCATCCAGTTGAGCATTGGTGATATCCCCAATCCAAGACCGGCCCTGTTGGGTAAAGAACACCTGTGGACGGGCACCCCCTGCGGTGTTGATCTCCAGCTTCATGCGGTTGCCGTGGGGCACCAGGCGGATATCGGTGATGCGGCTGAGGCTTTGTGGATTGGCGGAGGTCAACTGCTGAGCGGCGGCTTCCTCAAGTTGGCTTTCTACAGCCAACAGAGGCAGCGAAAGGATCAAG
Organism: Synechococcus sp. H55.8; assembly: GCF_047462375.1. NCBI lineage: Bacteria > Bacillati > Cyanobacteriota > Cyanophyceae > Synechococcales > Synechococcaceae > Synechococcus > Synechococcus sp. H55.8. The sequence goes on from NZ_JANSJC010000029.1 coordinate 3,947, forward strand.
CTCAATGCACATCCCCAGGCGACTCGACGGTTCATCATCCTCACACCTCACTCCGTTACCCAAGCGTGTTTCTGCTTTACTTCAGCACGGGTTTAGCCAGTGCTTCCCTAATCAAAGCCGAAATTTTGGCCTTTGCCACTACCCGTAGTGGCTTTATGGGTGGTTTTTCCCCGATCTTCGACATAGGAACACTACCTGTATCGGTGCCTCTGGGTTGTCTTTTCCAATTCCCAAGGAGATCCCCTTGCAGCAGGATCCGCTGCGAACCACCAGGGCACAAACGGGGTACAGGCTGGCCTATTGGCCAGGTGTTGGCTGTCCTGCTTCGGGGGGAGCTTGTCCTTCGGCGGGGGTCTGTCCTTCGGGTGCAGGGGCCGTGCCCAAGGGAACGTCCTTGTTGTAGATGTAGGCAATCAAATCAAAAGCGGCGTCCAGCTCCCCTGTGTCTTGAACAGGATTTAGGCTGATGTTGCTCACCCGAAACAAGGTGCGTAGGCGCTCTACATCCCTCATGAGATTGATGATGTCCGTATAGGGGCCCCGCACCGCGACGCGGGTGGTTTGCACCTGGATGGCCGGAGCAATGATCGCGGGCACTTCGGAGTTGGCCGAAGAAGCAGGGGTGAGGGGAGAAGGGGCAAAACTGCGCAGCTCGCTGTTGGGCTGTCCCCGCACCAGCCGGTTGAGATCGATCAGTTGCGTGTCGGCATTCTCGGGGGTGGCCAGCAAGGCGCTGATCTGCTGCTGCTGCACGCGAGCCCTCTCGATTTGGTTGGGCACGTCCTGTAAGCCGGCAATCTGGCCCTGTACCTCCTGCAACTGGCTGGTTTTTTGGGCCACCTCTCTTTCCAAGGCTTGCACCTCTCTGATCAGAGGACGGAGTTGGGTGAAGGCCAAAAAGCCCGCCGCGCCCAGGCCCAGGATCCCGATCAACAGGCCAATGCGAATGGGAGTCAGCTCGACCCCCAACAATATCGGCGGCCCTGCCGGGGGTGCCATTAGTTGGTCGTCGTGAAAACTTTCTACCGAGCCAGTCATCAGTTCCCCTCCACTTGACGCAGAATGCGGATCTTTTCCACCAAGCCTATTGCTCCCCGCTGCTCCAGCTCGCGGGTAAACTCTGGGTCGGGATCCCCTATGGTCCGAATAGTAACCGTTAGGCCGTAGGTGACGCTGGGTTCAGTTTCAGGTGTGCCCTCCACTCGAGAGGCACTGTTGAGAACGGCACTGGTTACGAAGTTGGAATCCAGCAGGGTGAGCAAAAAGTCGTTCACCAAGGGAAAATCCAGCGCCCCGCCTTGGATGTTCACGGTATCCCCAGAGGCGCTGATGTTGGTTATCCACACCCCTCGGCCAGGGATCCTGCGCCGCACTTCTTCCAAAATGGCCGACCAGGGCTGGACGGATCCCAGAAAAGAGCGAAACCCTTCCGTCTGGGTGCGAATGGTTTGTAATTCTTGGCTGAGGCCCTGGAGTCGGGTCAACTCGGCATTGGCTGTGCTGAGTTCACCGTCGAGGCGGGTTCGCTCTGCCCTCAGAGTGTTCCGCTGACGGGAGAAGCTGTCTTGGAAATACCAAAAAGTTCCCATGGCCACAGCAGTCACGGCAACCCCCAGGCCAATGGCCAAAGCCCAGCTCTCGGCTCCGGCGGCAGTTGTCGGGGCGGCTACCGCCCCTGTCTGAACGGTGGTGGGAACTTCCGGCCTTTCCTTAAGAAAATTGATTTCCGGTGTGTACATCCAATCGCCTCACTCATTGCTCGCTCATTGTTGGATAGTGCCTTCGAGGGATCCCTGTCGTTACTTGCCGGCTTCCCGCATGGCCAGCCCCAGGGCCACCCCCATCGCCGGGCGCTCCTCCAAGGGCACCTCGATTGAATCCGGCACAAGGATGTTGCCAAAGGGATCCGCCAGTTCTACCGCCACGCTCAACGACTGAGATAGGAAACCATCCATCTGGCCAATGCTGGCCCCCGGCCCGGCCAGCAAGACTTTCACCACCGGGAAGCTGCTTTCTGTGCTCGTAAAGAAGTCGATGGAGCGCTTCAGTTCATCCGCCAAATCGGAGACAACGCGCGTCACTGCTGCTATGCCGGGATTGCTGGGAATCGGTTGATCTCCCGTGGCCAAAACATCGACGGGGTTGAGCAGGGGTAACCTCAGAGTTCGCAACAGGTCGCCGGTGCGGCTAACCGGCAAATTCAGAGATTGGGCCAGCACCTGCCGCATGTGGATGGTGCCGATGTTGACGGTGCGGGTAAATTGCGGGATGCCGTTGACCAAGATGCTGATCTCGCTGCTGTCGTAGCCGATGGAGCCAAGCAACACCGCCTCTTGAGGGCTGTGCTGGATGAGCTGGTCGCGGATGGTGCGAATGAGGGAGAAGCTGGCCAGCTCCACACAGCGCACCTTCAAGTTGGCCGCCTGCAGCACCTCTAGGTAGTTGTCCACCACCTCTTTTGGGATGGCCACCAGCAAGACTTCGATGCGCTCAATGCCATCCTGGGAAAGGTCTAGACCGAGGGGTTGGTAATCTACATCTGCCTGATCCCGTGGGTAGGGGATGTAGAGTTCGGCCTCCTGCTCCAAGACCACCCGGCGCAACTCGTCGGCAGGCAGGTCGGCAGGCAGGCGAATGAGACGAACGATGGCCTCTCTTACGGGCACTGCTGTGGCTGCCGGCAAGTTGGTGGGCACCTTGTATTCGTTCAACAAGTTGGCCAGGGTCAAGCCAACCGTGCTCGGATCGAGGATGCGCCCCTCGATCATTGCCCCCTCTGGCATTTCCACACTATGGTAGTGGGCCAGACGATAGCGACCATTGCCCTGTTTTTTCAGTTGGGCAACGGCAATGCGCTCGGGGTTGATGTCCACCCCAAGCATGGTTTGAGTTTTGGAACCGCCAAGAAAGCCGAACACGTCCGGAAACTCCGCCCTTTGCGCTACCGCTAGAGGCATACTACCCAATTTATCGGGGGGTTACCACCGATTTGCAGTTGACTCCAAATCTCTACTTCTTGCAGCGAGCGTTTGCATCCCTTTCCAGATGAGCCCAGCCAGAATCAGCAGAGAATCTATCTGGGTTTAAAATAGCGGGGCTGCAGACTTTCCCGCCCAACGCTCATGAACCTACCCAGCTTACTCTGGCCGGATCCCAACGGGATCCCGGCGCCTTCTCAGCCGGGGATCCTCGGCATTTTGGCTTCCGGCAATGGCAGCAATTTCGAGGCTATCGCTCAAGCCATTGAGGCAGGTGAGCTGCAGGCCCAGATTGCTGTGGTCATCACCAACAATCCCATAGCCTACGTGCGGCAGCGGGCCCAAAAGCGAGGGATCCCTTGCCTTGTGCTCAACCATCAAGACTACCCCCGTCGTGAAGATCTGGATGCCGCCATCGTCCAGGTGCTCCGGCAGCATCAGGTGGAATGGGTGATCATGGCCGGGTGGATGCGCCTGGTTACCCAGGTGTTGTTGTCCGCTTACCCGGATCGCGTCTTGAATTTGCATCCTAGCCTGTTGCCCAGCTTCAAGGGCCTGCGAGCCGTTGAACAAGCTCTGAAGTGCGGTGTGAAAATCGCCGGCTGCAGCGTTCACCGGGTCACGCTGGAAATGGACAGCGGCCCCATCGTGGCCCAAGCAGCCGTGCCGGTTCTGCCCGAAGATACCGTGGAATCCCTTTACCGGCGCATCCAAACTCAGGAGCACCGCCTCTACCCGCTGGCCATCCGCCTCTGCCTGGCCGAGGGATCCCTGCTACCCAAGGCTTGAGAGAGGCTGCACAATTGAGGTTGAGTCCAGCGCTGGCGCATCCTATGGCTGAGATCCCGCCTCTCCTCGTCTTCGACAGCCAGGTGATCCTGGCCGGTCGCTTGGCCCTATGGCAGGAGTGGGCCCGCTTTGGAGTGTGTGTGCTGCCGCAGGCGGTGATGGCCGAGCTGGAGCGCTTGACCCGACAGGCCATTGATCCCCAAGAAGAATCGACGGCCCGCGAGTTTTTGCGCCGCTGGCCTGGCCTGGGGTTTGCCGTCTCGGAAGCCCGGGCCCTGGTGGGCGGTGCCGCTGCCAGCGATCAGTCCCTGCGGATCCGCTTGGAAGAGGCAATTGCCGACTGCGCCTATGCCCTGGCCCAACAGCAGCCGGGAACGCTGGTGGTTGTGGTTAGCAACGACCGGCCTTTGGTGGGGCGAATTCAGGGTATAGGTCTCAACAACCTCTGTGCCATCTCCCTGGCAGAACTGAACCGGTGGCTGCGTCAGCAGCAGCGCCCTCAGGCTGTGGCCACGGCTTTGAAGCGGTTGCCAGGGCCGGCCATTCCTGCCGCCAGATTGGCTTCCTCTTCTAGCCCCGCTCCACCCGTCCGTCCCCTGAGTCCTTCTCCAGCTTCGGCGAAGCCACCTGCTCGGGTCGGGTCGAGCCCAACCCGCCTTGGGCCCCTTTTGCAAGGCCTACAGAATGCTCTTGCCTTGTTGCTGGCCCTGGTTTTCCTCTCGGCAGCCGGGTTATTGGCCTGGCGTTGGCTCGATCCAGCAGGGAGCGAAGGAATCTGGCGGCGGCTGCCGCTGTCTCGGATCCCTTGGCTTCGGGATCTGTAGTCATCAAAGCTACTGCTCAACAATCGTGACGTTAAAGCCCTTGCTTTTCAGGGTTTCTGCGTGATAGCGGGCATATTCCAGTTGCTCAAATGCTGCCAACTGCACAAACTTCTGGCCATTCACATCTTTCACAAAGGCCCCATCGGAAACTTGTCGAGCGCGCGCCAAGCTCTCGGCCCCCGAGTAGGTGGTAAGCACCAAGAAGGTGCCCTCGCCGCGGTTCGGCCCCAAAGTATCGGGATCGTTGTTGCCCAGAGGCACCAGGGTCAGGGATCCCACAGAGGTGGGAGATGAGGGTTGAGAGGGGCGCTCCAAACTGGCCGCCAACTGCTCCACCGTTCTGGGCCGAGAGGGTTCTGCGGCAGCCAAGACCAAGTCGGTTTGCAGGCTATCCAGCAGGTTGGGAACGTCTTGAAGGGGAGCGATCTGCAAGTCCCTCAAGTCTGGGGAGGTCGTCAAGCCCAGCGCCAGCCGACTCGGATCCAAGCTGCCGGAATAGAACTCCTCTCCCACCTGCCCTTGCAGCGGTTCCAGTGGGATCAAGGGCAACCGGGACAGATCCACCTGGATGGGGCTCCTTTCTTCTGCTCTGTTGGCAGTGCTTGGGGGCAGAGACAGTTCTGCCGGCCAGATCAGCCAGCGCACCCCAAAGCCAATCCCGGCGCAAGAGAGCACCCACAGCAGCAAGACCCAGAGGGGCGAAAAGGCTCCAGAGGGCCGTGGCATCTCTTCTTCTTCCAGGTCTTCCACCACCTCTTGAATGAGCACAGGTGAGGAGCGCTGCCCAGAGCTGGTATTCCTGAGCTGACCTGCTCGCGGCGGCCCAGAATTCGTGCGCTGCAAACGCTGCCAGAGGCGAAACCGCTCCAATTCTTTCAGCACATCCAGGTGCAGATGGCCCAGCGCTTCCTGAAGAGCAGGTTGAGAACCTGAATGGGATGGGGACTGCTGTGCCGTAGGTACGGGTTGGGTAGTGTCTGGAAGAAGCGGAGAAGGACTCATAGACAGCCCACACTCAACTTAATACAAGTCTGACGGCAAACAATGCCGGTTAACTGTTGTGACAGCCGGAAACAGCTTAACAGGAGAACCTGCCTTGCCAACAAGGACTACCAGCGCTCTATTACCCTGCCATAAGACCATGACAGTCTTCTAGGACTTTGCCTCGAGGTAGAGGGCACACACATCTGCCGGCAGGTGCTGAAGCAAGATCTGGCGGGCAGAGGCAACGATGGCATCCACATCTTCTGGGGCAAGGTAGTATCCGTCGGCCTTGAGTTGGGCGGCAATGCGGGCCGGTGACCAGCCAAAGCAATCCCGCAGCAGCAGAATGAAGCGCAGGTCTCCCGGCAAGGTGTCCAAGCCGGCGCTTAAATAACAGGCCAGTGCCGGCGACAGAGAGGACTTGGTCCCGCCGCCACCAACAGCCTGCGAAGGAGCGGCTTCTTTCTCGGCAGGGATCCCGTCCAAAGCTTGGAGCAGCTCACGAGTTTGCTCTGCCAGCCAGGGTTGCAGCACGGGATCCCCTCGACCAGCCGCTTCTCCCAGAAGGCTGCGGACATCCAGGCGCTGTAGGCGCAGGTAAAGCCGCAACCAAACCTGTTCTCGATAGGCGGCCCATTGCTCGGGCGGCAGATGTTCGGCCAGGATCCCGTCCACCCACTTGCAGTAGCGGCAAAACAGGCCGATGAAGTAGCGCGCCACCTCCGGCTGCCGTTGAAAGGCCCGCAGCAGCTCCAGATCGCTGTAATGGGCCACCCCTCGCACGATGGGGGCATCGCATTCCGGCCAAAGGACAGTAGCTTCGGGCATCAGCATCTCTCCCGCAGAAAAATCCCTAGCTATTCTCCAGGATCTCCCGGCAGGCCGATAGCAACTGCTCCTGCTCCGGCAAGGTGCGTAGGCCAATGCGCAAGTAGCGCTCCCCCAACTCAGGAAAACTCAGGCAATCCCGCACCAGGATGCGGTGTTGCCGCAACAGCTTCTCCTGAATCTGGGTGGCAGAGCCGGGGCAGCGCACCAGCACAAAGTTGGCTTGGCCGGGCCAGGGATCCCAGCCGGGCAGCGCCTGCAGACCGCTCAGCAAATGCTCCCGCGCCGTGGGCAGCCAGGCCAGGGTGCGCCGGCGAAAGTTTTCATCCGCCAGAGCCGCTGCCACCGCCACCGCCGCCAATCCGTTGACGCTCCAGGGATCCCGCCACTGCCGCCAGCGCCGCCAGTGATCCGGGTGCCCCACCGCAAAGCCAATGCGCAAGCCGGGCAGGGTGAAAAACTTGGTCAGGGAACGGATGACGATGGTGTTGGGGTGAGCTGCCAGATGGGGGATCACCGTTTGGCTGCGGGGCATTGCCGACAGACTGGAGTCAGAGCTCAGGCTGGGCGGATCCCGGGGAGAGTCCCCTGGCAGAAAGTCCATAAAAGCCTCGTCCACCACCACCTGCTCGAACTGGGGCAAAAGAGGCAGGATCTCTTGTTGCAGGAGCAGCCGGCCCGTCGGGTTGTGAGGGTTGTTCAGCCAAAGCACCCGGCTGCTCTTGCCTGCCGCCGGCAGGGGTTCTTGCAGAAGGCCAAAATCAGGGGATCCCTGAGCGGGGAAAAAAGGCAACGGCTTGACGGTCACCCCCGCCGCCGCCAGGGCCCGTGCATACTCCCCAAAAGCAGGCTGGGGCAGCCATACTTCCCGCCCTTGGGCATCGCGGGCGGCCCAGGTGAGCAACTCCGCCGCCCCATTGCCCACAAAAATCCACTCGGGCTCGACTGCCCAATGGTTGGCCAAGCAGATGCGCAAGTCGCGGTAGTCGGGATCCGGGTAGCGGCTGATCACAACCGGCTCTGCTGCGGACAGCGCCTGAGCCAGAGCTTGCAAGACCGACGCCGGGGGGCCAAGCGGGTTCAGGCTGGCCGAAAAATCCAGGATCTCCTCCGGAGAGCAGCCAGCAATCGCCGCTCCCCAAGCCCGATTGCCACCATGCCGAGGCCGCCCCATGCCTTGAGAAGAGCCTTACCCAGCAAGCGAGTCCCCACCCGGCGAAATTAAGATTTCCCCCCTGCCACTGCATCGCGGAACGACTTGCCCGCCGTAAAAGCGGGGACAATGCTTTCTGGGATCACCATCTTCTCGTTGGTCTTTGGGTTGCGACCTTCCCGTTGTTTGCGTTTGCGGGCCTCAAAGGAGCCGAAGCCCACCAGGGTCACTTTCCCCTTGGGTTCGCCGTTTTCATCGCGGGATGCGACCTCTTCAACGATGATCTCCAGCGCTGCCGAAATGACGGCCTCCGCTTCTTTTTTGGTTACGTTGGCGCGATGAGCGACGGCATCCACAAGCTCTGCCTTGTTCATCCTGATCTCCTCGTGAGTTAGGCAATAGGGTTAGAACAGTCTCTGGCCGCGTACTCGCGAGGGGCTGCGAAGCAACCACGGCCCAGAGTGTCTTCAGTCTGTAGGAGCGGGGCTTGCCCTGCACTGCGCCAAGGCGCCGCTGGCGCGAATGGCAGGATTGTGGCAGTTTGGCTCCAAATCACTGACATATTCTACAGCCAAGTTAGGTCAGAAGCCTGCTGGGATAGGGGTTTTAGGGGGGCTTGAGGCAATTTTGGGGAGAAAAGAGGCTGCGCAGATAATTTTTGTGCCCGGTCGGCTCACTTATGACTCAGGTCGGAAGTAGGCCCGCATCAGCTCGCGGAAGATCGGGGCCGCCCGGGATCCACCCCCACCGCCGCTGTTTTCCAGAAAGACCACGACCACCAATTCGGGCCGGTCGTAGGGGGCATAGCCGACAAACCAGGCGTGGGAGCGCCGCGGCGGATCCTCGGCGGTGCCGGTTTTGCCGGCGGTAGGGGGAAAGCCCGGCCCCAGGTTGGCGTTGCCGCCGGTGCCGTAGACCACCACATCCCGCAGCCCCTGTTGCAAGATCTCCAGGGTAGCGGGGGAGAGACCTACCTTCTGCCGCAGGGGCACGGCGCTTTCCGGGATCACCTGCTGCGAGAGCAAGGGACGCACCCGCCAGCCGCCGTTGGCCACCGCTGCTGTGACCACCGCCATCTGCAGCGGCGTGGCGGTGATAAATCCCTGGCCGATGGACATGTTCACCGTATCGCCCACATACCAAGGCTCGCGCCAGTGACGCTGTTTCCAGTCGGCGTCGGGCACCAGCCCCACAGCTTCCCCCTTAAGGCCGATCCCGGTCAATTGCCCCAGCCCGAAGCGACGCGACCATTCTTGCAGGGGGGCGGCCTTGGTGCCCAGGGCAATCTGGTAGAAGAAGGTGTCGCTGCTGTAGGCCATCGCCTGGCGGTAGTTCAGCCGCCCGAAGCCGGCGCGGTTCCAGTCCCAGAACCTCCACCCGCCCACCTGGATGTAGGGGCCGGTCTGCAGCACCGTATCCGGGGGAAAGGCCCCCGACTCGATCCCGGCGGCGGTGGCGATGATTTTGTAGGTGCTGGCGGGGGGATAGGGCCGCAGGGCGCGGTTGAGGAAGGGAAAGTCCTGCTGTTGCAGGCTCTCCCACTGGGCTTGGGTGATGCGGCTGGAAAAGAGGTTGGGATCAAAAGTGGGATAGCTGGCCATGGCCAGGATCGAGCCGTCGCGGGGATCCAGGGCGACCACTGCTCCTTTCTGCTGGCCCAGGGCTTGCTCTGCCGCCTGCTGCAGGCGTACGTCCAAAGTCAGCTGCAGGGTGTTGCCCGGTTGGGGGGCTTGTTCTCCCAGCACCCGCAGCACTTCTCCCATGGCGTCCACCTCCACCTGTCGCCCGCCCCACTGGCCGCGCAGATGGCTCTCGAACAATTCCTCCACGCCCATCAGGCCGACGATATCCCCCAAGCGATAGCTGGGATCGGCCCGCAGTTGTTCTTGCGAGATCTCGCCGGTATAGCCCAGCAGGTGGGCGGCCAAGTCGCCATGGGGATAAAACCGCACCGTCTCCGCCTCCACCATCACCCCCGGCAGTTCGCGGCTCATCTCTTCCAGTTGAATGACCACCTGGGGGCTGGCGTTGCGCAGGATGCGTACGGGAAACGGGGAGCGGTAGCCGGCCTGTTCCAGCTTTTGGGCAATTTCTTCGGGGGCCATGTTCAAGGCTTGGGCCAGCTTGGGGATCGTCTCCTGCCAGCCCTGCCGCGACTGCACCAACGGCCACAGGAAGACTGAGTGGGAGAGCTGGCTGCCCGCCAGCAGCACGCCGTTGCGATCCACAATGCGCCCCCGTTCCGGCGGCTGGGGCAAGAGGCGAATGCGGTTGGTATCGGCCAACTGGCGGTAATACTGGGTGCGCACCAGTTGTAGGTAGGCCAGGCGGGATCCTAGCCCCCCCAGGAGCAAGCCGCTGGCCAGCAGGAGCAAGACAACAGCTCGGTAGCCCTGGCCCACCGTTTTGGCCGGCGGGGATCCCAGCCAGCGAGGGCTACTGGTCGGCGGGGGAAGGACGCGGCGCGGGTCGGGGGGCCTGGAGTGGGGGGAAAACAGGGTTTTGGGATCCCGTTCCGCGGATGTGGTGATGTTGCCAACAGGGTAAAGTTTGGCCATGAAGAATTGCCGAATAAAGCTGCAACCCATCCACCCAGCGCACAAGGTTGAATGCCTGGGCGGTCTCTCTCAGCCAGTATCCCCGGCTGCGGCCAGCCTCGTCCAGGAGGGTTGCCGTGGATAGGGCAGAACAACAGCGGCTACGACAGGCTGCCTGGCTGATGCTGGGCAATGGCCTGCGCCTGGGGTTGTCCGGGGCCTATTTCATCCTGCTGGCGCGGCTGTTGGGGCCGGAAGCCTTTGGGGTGTTCTCCGCCATCTTGGCCTGCAGCAACCTGGCCGCCCCGTTTGGCCATTGGGGCCAGTCGGAACTGCTGATCCAGCGCCTGAGCGGCCGGGGATCCGCGGCGGCTGCCCAGGAGATCGGCCCCAGCTTGTGGTTGGCGGGGCTGGGCTGCGGGGGGATGACGCTGCTGTTAACACCTCTGTTGAGCCTTTGGCTGGCCGGGATCTCCCCCCTCGTGGTGGGGATCCTGCTGGGGAGCGACCTGCTGTTTATCGCCATCCCTGAGGTGTACAGGGGGATCCTGATCGGGCAAGAGCGGGTTGCCGGCGTGGCTCTCATCGATACCGGCATGGCGCTGGGGCGGGTTGGCGCTGTGCTGCTAGCGGTGGCTCTGGGTTGGGGATCCCTGGTGCAGTGGGCCGTGCTGTACGGCCTGATGGTGCTGGTCGTGCTGCTGCTGATGGCGCGGGGGATGGGACGGTGGAGCAAGCCTTCTCCCCCCTTGGCCTGGAGAGATCTGGGGGAACGGCTGGCGGCGGGCTGGGATTTTGCCGTGGGGCTGGCGGCGGCAAAAACCTTCACCGATTTGGACAAGCTGCTTTTGCCCCGTCTGGCCTCGGCAGCAGCGGGAGGGCTCTACAGCGCCGCCTACCGGGTGATCAACTTCTCGCAAACGCCGATGATCGCCCTGCTCACCAGCCATTTTGCCGAGCTGTGCCGCCAAGGGCAAAAGGGCCTACGGCAAGGCTGCCACTACGCCTGGCAGCTCTTCCCTTGGGTGGTGGGCTACGGCAGTTTGGCCGCCCTGGGGGTGGCGCTGGGCTCCTACGGGATCCCCTGGGTGCTGGGGTCGGCTTACCAAGAGACGGCCCTCATCCTGCGCTGGCTCAGCCCGGTCATCCTGCTGGAGGGGATCCACCTGCTGCTGTCTCACCTGCTCACCGGAGCCGGGCTGCAAAAGCCCCGCAGCCGTCTGCAACTGGCGGCACTGGGTCTGAACGGGCTTTTGAATGCGGTTTGGATCCCAAGGTGGGGTTGGCAGGGGGCGGCCTTAGCGACCTTGCTGTCGGAGCTGGCTTTGGTGCTGGCCTTGCTGCTATTGGTTCGCAGGCAATGGTGCTCTTGGGAGAGATCGGGACTTACGGGGCCTTGATGATTTTGTAGGTGGCTTTGGCGTCGGGGCCGAAACTGATCACATCTCCCGACCGGAGCTGGTGGGTGGTCAATTTCTGTCCGTTGATCAACAGGCCATTGGTGCTGGGCCGACCTTCCAGATCCCCATCCAAAATGCGGTAGCAATATTCTCCCTCTCGCTCGGCAGGAACCCGCAGCAGCATGGCGTGGTAACGGGAAGCAAACTGAGAGTTGAGACAAATGTCGTTCGCCAAGTCCCGACCGATGAAGTATTTGGCGGATCCCAGCACCTGAGTACGGCGGCCATCTCGGTCTTCCACGATCAAGATGTGCTGCTGAGTGCCGGAAGGAGAAGGCGCAGACTCAACCATACTTCTGCTGTGAGACCAGTATTGAACTGTACCCCACACTATACCTAAGTTTGGCCCTCTTCCTGCCATTGCCGGGCCTGACCGATCCGATGGCTAGCGAGGGATGTTCTGGAGCAGTGGGCCAACCCAGCCGGGAAAGAGGGTGTAAGCTCCTACCGCCCATTGGGCCATGCCCACCACCACCTCCGACTTGGACTGGCAAGCGGCGTCCCAAATGGCTTCGGCCACTTCTTCTGGCCGGCTGGCCCAAAAACTCTCCAGCGCCTGTTGCATTTGCTCGCGGGCTTTCCCACCTGAGGCTTGGGATTGGCCGTCAGCAGGGGACTCCGGCCCCCCCTCATCCAGAAAGATGGCTCGCTTGAGAAAATCGCTGCTGACAATGCCCGGATGAACACCGATTACCTGGATCCCGTGGGGTTGCAGTTCCAGACGCAGCGCCTCTGTCAGCCCGCTGACTGCGTACTTGCTGGCACAATAGGCGCTCATTTGGGGCAGGGGCATTTTGCCGCCGATGGATCCCACGTTGATGATCTGACCTTTTTTGCGCTTCAGCATATCGGGGAGCACGGCCCGGATGGTGTACAAGTAGCCCCAAAAATTGACCGCCATCAGCGCCTGCCAGTGTTCCAGGGTGGTTTGCAAAAAAGGGCCGCTCATACAGATGCCGGCGTTGTTGATCAGGCAATCGATGCGGCCATAGCGTTCTAGGGTTCTCTCCACCAGGTTTTGCACCTGTTCTGGCTGCGTGACATCGGTGGGAACGGCCAAGACCTCGGCGTTTAGACTTTGCTCCAGGTCGATGGCCGTTTGCTTCAAAGTTTCGGCAGTGCGGGCGGCCAGGGCCAAGCGGTACCCCCCACGGGCAAAGGTGAAGGCGGTGGCTCTGCCGATGCCTTCGGAAGCGCCTGTAATTAAAACAACATCGGCCATCCTGCTTCTCCGCAAATCTGGACAGGGATCCCTCTACCTGTTGTAGCTTCTTTGAGGGTTGGGGATCCCTGCTTGGCCTGAGAGCTTAAGATACGGAACGGTAGCGAAGATAGGGTTTATGGCCTCTACCTACTCATTTGATATCGTTAGCGACTTCGACCGGCAGGAACTGGTGAATGCCGTGGATCAAGCCCGGCGGGAGATCAAACAGCGCTATGACCTCAAGGATACCCAGACAGAAATGGAGCTGGAGGAGGGATCCCTGACCATCACCACCGCCAACGACATGGCCCTCAACTCCATTCGGGAGCTGCTCCTCACCAAAGCGGCCAAGCGGGGCCTCTCCCTGAAAATCTTCGACTTCCAGCCGCCGGAGAGCGTCGGCGGCAACCGGGTGCGCCAAGTGGTTCGCCTCAAAAAGGGCATTGATGCCACGCTGGCCAAGCAGATCGCCAAGCAGATCCGCGACAACTTCAAGAAAGTGCAGCCTTCCATTCAAGGGGATCTGGTGCGGGTTTCCGGCAAGGATAAGGACGAGCTGCAAGCGGTGATTCAAATGCTCAAGCAGCAGGACTACCCGGTGGCGTTGCAATTTGTTAATTATCGCTAGGGAACCGTTGAGCCTCCGTCCCTTCCCCCTCAATTCCCATCCAAATTCAGGATCGCTGGACTCACAGCAAGGCAACGGTAATGCAACAGTTCGTTCACATTTCCAACTCCCCTCTTCTTCTGGGGGCAGGGGTGAGGGTTATAGTCATTTCAAACAGCAATGAAACGGTTCGTTACGTCGTTATTGCTCCGCAACGCCGTCGCGAACGCGCCGCTCTAACTCCCCTCTCCCTCAGGGAGAGGGGCTGGGGGTGAGGGCTGGGAGAGGGGCTGGGGGTGGTCGCGTAAGCGGCGCGGAGCGCTTGGGCCTCAGGGAGAGGAACTGGTCGAAGAGCGCTTGGGGAAATGAGCGCCTGGGAGCTGTTTCAATCTAGTCTGAAATGACTACAGCCTACCCCCTTTAAAGCCTGAGTTGCCGGCCAAGTGGGGTCGGAAACTTTGCCGAGCAATCTTGTGCACGTGGCCGACGCAATCAAGCCAACAAGTCCTTGAGAACCTCATTGGAAAACAGCCAGCCCTCCGGCGGGATCAGCCGCAGCCGCCCGGCCTCACAACTGGCCCAACCCTTCTCAAAATAGGGATCCAGTCTCTCCAAGGCTTGCTTCAGCTTGTTGTCGCCAAAACGCTCTTGTAAATGGCCTAAATCCAGCCCTTCTTGTAAGCGCAACCCCAACATCAAAGTATCCATCCAAACTTCCTCTGGGGATGCTTCCGGGGGGAGGGGGTGGGCTTTGGCTTTCACCTGCTCAAAATAGTCGTAAAGGGTTTTGGGCTGCTGAATGCGCCGTCCCTCTTCGTAGCCGACGGATCCCATGCCAAAGCCAAAGTAAGGGCGATTTTCCCAGTACACCCGGTTGTGGCGGCAGGCATACCCAGGGCGGGCAAAATTGGAGATCTCATAGTGAATGTAGCCTGCTTGGGTGAGCAGCTCTCGCGCCATCAAGTACATTTCAACTGTGGTTTCCTCAGTGGGCAAAGGTGCATCTCCCGGTCGGTACATCCGACCAAATCGGGTTCCCGGCTCAATCGTTAAATCATAGATGGAGACATGGGTGGGGTTGATTTCAAGAACAGCCTGCAGCGATTGCTGCCAGTGCTCCAAGGTCTGGTAGGGCAGCCCAAAGATCAAGTCCAGGTTGAAATTCTCAAAGCCCACTGCCTGCAAGTCGGCCACGGCTTCGTAGACTTCTTCCACCCCATGCAGGCGGCCACAGGCGGCCAGCAGCTCAGGTTGAAACGCCTGTACCCCCAAGCTGATGCGGTTAACCCCCAGATCCCGGTAGCCCGCCAACTGCTCCCGCGTCAGGGTGCCAGGGTTGGCCTCCAGCGAGATCTCGCAGTTGGGATGAAACGGGATCCTCTCCCGCAGTTGAGCCAAGATCCGGCCCAACTGCTCCACCGTCAGCAGGGAAGGGGTGCCGCCGCCGAAAAAAATGCTGGTCAAGGGCTGGGGATCCCCGGCCAAATGGCGGTAGCGGTAGGCGCCGCCGATCTCCTGGCAGAGCCTCTGCACATAGGTTTCCATCAGCTCGCGGGTGCCCAGGCCGGTGGCAAAGTCGCAGTAGTAACAGCGCTGCCGGCAGAAGGGGATGTGCAGATAGGCTGCTGCGGGCCAGCCAAGCTGAGTGGAGAGGATAAGGTTTTCCTCAGATGCTGCAACTACCATAGCTCCCTACCTTGCTAAAACCACTATACTGGTAGGCTCCTAAACGCTTTAGGAAAAGGGATCCCATGAAAGCCGTGCGCCTGGCGGTGATCGACTATGATGCCGGCAACTTGCATTCGGCTTGCAAAGGGCTGGAGCGGGCCGGGGCCGAGGTGCAGCTAGTAACAGAGCCGGCTGGGCTGGAGGCTTTTGATGGCATTGTCCTGCCCGGCGATGGGGCTTTCGACCCGGCCATGCAGCAGTTGCGGGCGCGGGGCTTTGAAGAGGCAATCCGAGCAGCAATCGGGCGGCAGCAGCCCTTTTTGGGCATTTGCCTTGGGCTGCAGGTTTTGTTCGAGGGCAGCGAAGAAGGGACAGAGCCAGGGCTGGGCCTTGTGCCGGGGCGGGTGCAGCGCTTTCGACCGGAGCCTGGCCTGCGCATCCCCCACATGGGCTGGAACCAGTTGCACCTTACCCAGCCCCAGTCTCCTCTTTGGGCAGGGATCCCCGACCAAAGCTGGGTTTACTTTGTCCACTCCTACCACGCCGTGCCCAGCGACCCAAGCTGGGTGGCCGCCACCACCCAACACGGCAGCCAAACCTGCGTGGCCGCCATTGCCGGCGGCGCTTTGTTGGCCACCCAGTTTCACCCCGAAAAGTCCGGCCCGGTTGGTTTGAAGATCTTGCAAAACTTCGTGGACTTTGTGGCAGGATCCCTGGCCTAGACCTCGATTTTTCCCAAGCCCCATGAACTACTGGCTGATGAAATCGGAGCCCAGCGTCTACAGCATCTGGGATCTGCAGCGGGAGGGCCAAACCCTTTGGGACGGCGTGCGCAACTACCAAGCCCGCAACTACCTAAAAGCCATGCAGGTTGGGGATCGCGCCTTTTTCTACCACTCCAACGCCAACCCCCCCGGCATAGCCGGCCTGATGGAGATCCGAGAAACCCAGGTGGTCGATCCCAGCCAGTTTGATCCCACCAGCCCCTACTACGATCCCAAGTCAACCCCTGCGGATCCCCGCTGGCACACGGTGCGGGTGCACTTTGTTGCCGCCTTTGAGCGCTTGATCCCTTTGGCCGAGTTGCGAGCTGCCTTCACCCCCGATGAGCTGGAGGTGGTGCGACGAGGCACGCGCCTGTCGGTGATGCCCGTTCCCCAGGTTGTTGCCGAGCGGCTGCTGGCATTGGCGACTGCTCCTACTTAGCTGCTTCCGTTTCTGAAGATTCAGAGCGCAAAGAGATACAGCGTACCTGAAGCTTCTTAACGAATCCGAAAAATAGGAAACTGGGTATTCAACACCTGCCTAGGATTGAGAAAGCGACCTAGGGCGAGGTCATTGTGGCGCTGCGCGATGAATACGCTCATTGGAACCGAGCCATTATTCAATGGGCAACACTGGGAGTTCCTTACAACACGCCAGTCTACCTTAGTGTAGATCAAAAAGTTTTAGCAGGTCTGGGCCTAGGCACAGTTAAGGATTTCTGCCAAGCCGTGCGCGCTCAGGTGGCAGATGGCAATCGGCTGCAGTTATCGGCTTTGCAAAACCAGGGATCGTCCGAACCGGCAGGGGTGGCCTTCTTGGCGCTGATGGTACTCGCCGCCAACGACATGATGAGAGATGACAAGCTGGATGCCAATGACTTCTTCACCCATTTTTGCCAACGGTTGGAAATACCTGGCGACACCCGTCCGATAGGGATGAAAGCCGGAGATGAAGAAAGCTTGTGGCAGGAGTGGAACCGGTGGCTAGAGGAAAAAGGATGGATTGCCACCGCCAAACCAGGGGAAGGCTCGCGCCGGTATTTGAATTACCCCATTTCCCAGGCCTTGCTGCGGGAGGCGGACACCCAAAAGTTATGTCGCATGTTTTACGAGAAAAAGTGGACTACGGCCCGCAGCGAAACCCAGTTGCTGGTGGATTTGGCGAGCGAAAAGAACCTAAACCAACATCTGGCAGAGCTGCTGGACGACCGCCAGCGACACGAAGTCCTGGGCGCCGAAATCCTAGCCGTCCATCAAGAGTGGTTGGATGCAGGACGCCCGGAACCGCAACGATTTAGCCGAGCGTACCAGCCCCCCACGCGTCTGACTGCAGGGCTGTATCGCACCGAGGATCGGTGGGGGGATCCAGCATACTACCTTTATCCCAAGCTGCCGCGTCACTGGCCAGTTGCAGAGGTGACGGTAGAAAACTTAGGTCGCCTGCGCTTGGAGCGCGTAGGTTGGTTTTACCCCGTTGGCAAGCCACTCTCTGCTGGCGATCTAGCTGAGGGGAGAGCCTGGCCTATTCGCGGCCATGCCCACTTGCGGGAGCTCCAACTGCCGGCTCGAGATTTCTGGGTCTTGGTGCCCGATCCTGAGAACCCTGAGTCCGGTGCTCTAGCCAGTTGGGGAGCGCCCAAACTTGGCAGTCACTTCACTGTGTTGTTTCGGGAAGCCCTGTGGCCGGATTTGCAGCGGCTGCGCGAAGAAAGCCTGCTGCAATGGTCGGGCGAGCGCCAGCCTGCGTTTGCCGAAACTTCTGACTGGTGGGAAATCCAAGAATGTCAGGTGCTGGCCCCCGTATGGGACGGTTTGTTTTTACAACATCCCGAGTTGAAAGAAGCCTTGCAGCCGCGCGATCGCCTGCACATTGCCTTGAGTGGCGGATTACGGGTACCCCAAGGACGGGCTTGGCTGAAGGATCACTTACCACAGGTGACCGTGTACGGATTTCAGCCTACGGCAGCGGTGACCCTGACTGAAGTGGTCACTGGGAACATATACCTTCAAGGAGACCAGCGCTCTACCAACCAGCCTTGGGATTTGCCAGCAGACTTACCTCCTGGTACTTATCGAATCCAAGTTCGGAGCGGAACTGCCCACCAGGAACGCTCTTTAAAGATTCTGAATTGGGATGATTTGTCATTAGCTTGTGTAGTAGGAGAATGATCTTATGTCTAAGCTGATTTACTGGCTCTTTCACACTCGTTGCAAGAAATTTAAGCCACAAAAGCTGTTAGAGCACTTACAGAAGCGAATTACTCAAGAAAATTTAGTAGATGTCATATCTCATGTTCGAATTGAGAAAGGTATCAAGAAAAAAGGCGAGTACTACTTCTACTTGGGTATTGATCCGAAGGCACGCCCTGATTGGAAATCTAAACAAAAAGATAATCTTGAGAAATTTCTTAAAACAATAAGCGGTATTAATAAGGCTGCAAGGCAAGAATTTTACTGGGAAGAAATTCGACACATGGTGGGTATCGCCTACGATTTAGAGCAGGATATCCAAACTATAAGGTATTTCGAAGTCAAACGGCTGCCTAAAGTCAACCCATTTCGTTTGGAAACACCTATAGCTGAGTCGGCAGAAAGCGATCGCTCTCGAGCGTGCGAACAACTGCTTTGGTGGCTATCGGCAGCCGGTTCCGGTTCTTGGGAAACCTTTCAAGCCGTATGCGATCGCCTAGACCTACCCCAACCACGTCGGTTGTTGCGTCGGCTACAATTGCTGGGGCATCTCACGGTGGCTCGAGATGGCAGACGCTGGCAGATGCAGCCGCCTTCCTTGCAGCCGGTCGGTGAAAATTGCTACGTGCTGTACGGTCAGCGGAATGCAGCTCTCCAGAAAGATCTTCAGCAATTGGGTCGCCTTGAGGAGATCCCCCAATCTCGAAAGGATGCGCCACCCTGCTGGCAGTTCGAGCTGCAGACTGATGTTGCCACGGCGATCGCCAAGTTGCGAGCCAGCTACCCTACCCTAGGCATCCGCCCGGTCGAGGCTCCTCCCCAGTGGGACAATTGGGTGGCTACACTGGACGTTGTCGATTGGGTGCCACTCCACCGCTATCGGCTGAAGCGTTATGATGGGAGCCACTTCGCAGACGTGCCGACTGCTGAGGAAACAGGTTTCTACGAATTGCATGAGAAGGGATCCCCACAACAGCATGCCCTGTTCTACGACCGCGAGCAAGACAGGTGGTACAGCGGCGAGTGGTACGGCTTACGTTTTTTGGCTTTGACTCGCCTTGCTTCCGAAAACCTATCAGTTAAGTACGACCCAAATAGCCGAGAATTATCGATCCCTATCAGCCAGCGCTGGCCGCTAGCCTACGAACGCTATTTGGTCATGCAATCCGGCTGTTTGCCTTGCTACAGACCTGAAACAGAGGAACTGGTTTATCAGAACATTACGCCAACTGCATGGCAAATCATCGGCGAGCGGCTGCCGCTGCTCGATTTGGAGAAATAGCTAAGGTTTTTGCCCAAAGCCAAGGAGAAATCATGTACGACCTCATCGGCACCTATCAGCGATTGGATCGAATCTATCAGCTTTACATTAAGAGTGCTTTTCCCTTACGGTATCCTGCTCTTAGCGCCGAGCGCGATCGCCACTTGCATTACAGCCCTGATCATCCTCTGCTCAGTGTTCCTCCTCTACTGGAGCCCACACCCGTCTACCCTTCTTCTGGCAAAACCCTCGAGGAAGCAGCAAAAGATTTACCCGCTGGCTATGAAGACTTGGCCCACCTCGGTCGTTCCTTGTTCCCGAACTTACCCCTCTATGAGCACCAATGGCAGAGTTTGAAAGCAGCCATCGTTGATCAAAAGGATATTGTGGTAACGACGGGAACTGGCTCCGGCAAGACCGAGTGTTTTTTGTTGCCAATCCTAGCCCACCTTGCGCGGGAATCCCGTAGTTGGGATCCGATGTCTGAAAGCGGGGATACGTTTTGGTGGCAGGAGGAAGACAATCCAAATTGGGTGCCACAGCGCCAAGAGCAAAAACGACCGGCGGCAATCCGGGCGCTCATTCTCTATCCCCTAAATGCTTTGGTGGAGGATCAATTGCGCCGGTTGCGCAAAGTGTTGGATGGCCCAGAAACCCATGAATGGCTTGATCGCGAGCGGGGTTGCAATCGCATCACCTTCGGTCGTTACACGGGTCAGACCCCCCTCCCCGGCTATCCCACTTCCGATAAGGTCAAGGAATTAGCCCGGCAATTGCGAGAGTTGCAAGCGGAGCAGGAAAAGGTTGCCGTCCAGAGCCAAGACCCAGATTTGAGGTTTTACTTTCCGCGCTTGGATGGAGGAGAAATGCGCTCGCGCTGGGATATGCAAGCGCATCCCCCGGACATCTTGATTACCAACTATTCCATGCTCAACATCATGCTGATGCGGCAAATCGAGGCCGGGATGTTCGAGCAAACGAAAAGGTGGCTGCAAGAGAATCGCGAGCGCAAATTCTTGCTCGTGGTCGATGAGTTGCACACTTACAGCCTGTTAATTTAAAATAGGGTACAGGTTTTAAGAGGAAGGAGAGAAGGGAATGCCAACCCATTCTTTGGATCTACGGCAAAGGGTCGTGGCAGCTTATCTGGCAGGTAAGACCTCTATCCGCCAGGTAGCCGAACGGTTCATGGTGACCAAAAGAACAGTACACCGCTGGGTGCGACAGTACCAACAAACTCAGGATTTGACCCCCAAGAAAGTAGGCACCAAGCGAGTGGGTATTTTGGAACAACATCGACAGGAAGTGATGGCAATTATTGCAGAACATCCAGACTTCTACCTGTGGCAATATCAAGAACTGTTGCGGGAGCGCTTAGCGATTAATGTGAGTACCGTCACGATACACAATTTCTTGAAAAAGCAAGGCATGACTCTAAAAAAAAGACTTACCGCAGTGCGAGAGTCCAAGAAGAGGCGGTGCAAAGAGAACGACTAGCTTATCGTCAAGAAGTCAGGGATATTCCAGCGGAGGATTTGATTGCCCTCGACCAGACAGGGGTGTGGGAGGGAATGGAACGGGGAGTAGCTCGGAGTTTACGCGGTCAAAGAGCTTATCATTATCGTCAGAGATACAAGGGGGAGAAGCATACTGTTATTGGAGCGATTTCCTTGAGAGGAGTAGTTGGCTGTCGTGTCATCAAGGGTGGGATGAAGAAAGGGGATTTTTTGGAGTTTTTGAGAAGCGAGTTATGTCCGAAGCTAGATGCGAGGAAG